>CAIJEA010000203.1 GCA_903819605.1 uncultured cyanobacterium
AGTTGGGCTATTGGTTGACATCTCTTCATTCCTGAGTGCAAAGTATTTTTAGCCTAGCACAATCAAAGTCTGGCGATGATGTCTGTTAGTAAGGTCAAGAATCTACTAGTTGAATTTGTTTGTTGGCTTTGGATATTTCTTGCTTCTCAATCTCGCGC
Source organism: uncultured cyanobacterium (assembly GCA_903819605.1). Lineage (GTDB taxonomy): Bacteria > Cyanobacteriota > Cyanobacteriia > Pseudanabaenales > Pseudanabaenaceae > Pseudanabaena. Next base: position 159 of record CAIJEA010000203.1, read on the forward strand.
AATGCTTTGCCAGAAGAGTCTTTCCATTCCAACAAACCGTTTGCACTACGCCCCATTATTACCATTGCTGCTGCTGATGGGCTACTAAACAAATAATCGGATTTAAAAACAAGTTTATCTTCGACTTTAACAATAATTTCATTCTCAATAAGTTCATCCCTTAATTTGTTAAGCCCTTTCTCACGGTATGACTTAACCGTATCGGTTGCAATCTCAGAATCACGAAAAACAACAAATCCGTCCGATGTTCTTTTGCCTTTTGCGTTAGCACCTCTAGTTGCATTTATGTATAGTTTTTCATCATTATTGCTATTGGATAGCTCTTGCTTTATAAGAGGCTCGAAAACCTTAAAGCCCATTGTATTTATGAGGATTTTGATATACTCAATAAACTCTTCCATTTCTGCTTTGTCAGACTCTGAAATGGAACTTTTTGTTGGAATGTTGCTGTTTTGCACCTCATATCTAGATGCCATATTCGCAATTTCAAATAATCTAGACTCAAGATATTTTATGTGTGCTTTATTAAGGTTCTCATCTTTACTAATAAATACGACCGCTTCATTCCAAAATTCTTTTTCTGAAACATGGTAAACAAGTCTAGAATAAGCATTTTCAGCCTCACCAATGTAAACCTTAGCTTTATCAGTTGATGTTTCAGGTTTTCCAAACAATAAGTAAACTGTTGTGCTTTTAAGATCCTCTCTATCAGAGCAATCTTTTACTTTGCCTCTAGGAATTCTGTAAGCTTTTCCTGTCCAATTAGATAATTCACATATTATCCTTCCATCTGGGTCTGAATCCATTAAAAAAAGTTTTATTGTTTTTCCGTATTTAGTTGCGTACATAAAATTTACTTGAAGAAAGTCTACAAGCCATAATGCAATTTAAGGTTTAATTTTAAGTTTAAGAACCAATTATCGTAGATCATACTTTAAGTCAAACGTGATTGCCTTTAGGATATAGATTCTTAAGGTTTTGATGTAGGCGATCACCGTTTGATTTGAGGGAATAGGCGATCGGGTTTTATGGGTGATGAGGGTGCGATCTCTGTTTGATTGGGAAATAGTCGATCGATTTTTGGGGTAATGAAGGGCGATCGCTGTTTGACTTGAAGGAAAAGGCGATCGCATACTACAACAAACCAGCGATCGCAGTTTGTACTGGATAGCCCAAATGCTTCCATGCTGCGGCTGTAGCCACTCGTCCTCTTGGCGTGCGATTGATATAGCCAATCTGCAATAAATACGGCTCATACACTTCTTCAATCGTATGAGCATCCTCACCCGTCGCCGCCGCTAATGTATCCAAACCTGCGGGGCCACCATTAAAGTTCTCAATTAACACCGTTAATAATTTGCGATCGATCCAGTCCAGACCTTTAGGATCGACATTAAATAATTCCAAAGCAGATTCCGCGATCGTCCCTGTAATCTGTTCGCCCTTAGCTTTAACTTCGGCATAGTCCCGCACTCGCTTTAAGAGACGATTGGCAATCCGAGGCGTACCGCGTGATCTAGCAGCGATCGCGATCGCTCCATCGTCATGGATTGGAGTCTCTAGAATCTTGGCACTACGAGAGACAATCTGCGTTAGTTCATCCTGCTCATAGAAACGGAAGTGCTGCACAAACCCAAAGCGATCGCGTAATGGTGAAGATAAAGCTCCAATTCTTGTGGTTGCACCGATCAGAGTAAATTTATTTAACTGCACACTCCGAATTCTTGCCCCTTGCCCCTTCCCAATCGTAATATCAAGGCGATAATCTTCCATTGCAGGATAGAGAATCTCTTCTGTCACACTCGGTAAACGATGGATTTCATCAATAAAGAGAATGTCTCCCTGTTGCAGAGAAACCAGTAAACCAGCCACGTCGCGAGGACGTTCAAGGGCAGGTGCAGAGGTGATTTTACATTGCACGCCCATTTCCTGAGCAATGATCAAAGCTAGAGAAGTTTTCCCTAGTCCGGGGGGGCCATATAACAACAAATGATCGAGAGCAGATGAGCGCGATTTTGCCGCCGCGATCGCAATATGGAGCAGTTCTTTTAAATCTTTTTGTCCAATGTAATCTTCGAGATTTTTGGGACGAATATTAATATCAACCGAAACTTGTTCGGGAGAATCTTTCTCCAGTTTATCTTCTAGTTTCTCCTCTGGCGTGGCTTCCGCTTGCAATAAATCTAGTGCCTGTTGCATTTCGGGCGATGGTTGATCTTTCTTGACATTTCGACGAGTTGATTTTTTGCTAGGAGGTTTTCCTAAAGATTGTTCAGAAACTGGTGTTGAATTTTGAGCAGTTTGATCGTCAACCTGATCGCCAGTGCGATCGCTATCAGGATTTGGGTTTGGACTCGGTTTAGAGGAGATGATTGCCATACGCCTTGGGTTGCTCAAATTTATAGATATCTTCGATCAATTCAGCCCAACCATCAACTAAAGAAGATAAAATCTTTTCGCCTTTTTCCTTGGTTGCCGCCCTAGCATCACCCAAAACCCCGCTTTGAGTCAAGTCTCGCGTCACCCATGCAAAGGGATTTGCCCCTTCCATACTTAGCATACTCCGCTCAGGCAGACCATAGGGATATTCTGTTACGGCTTTATCCATATCTACCTGTTCAGGCAAAAGCGCTAACATCAAGCTAGTTTCCGCATCACCTCCATGAATTCCAAATTCTAATTCCTTCGCGGTTAATAAATCCTTTGCCACATTAGGAACGCGCCAAGTAAATAGAGGGAAAATCATAAAATCTGGATATTTCTCATGCAGATCGCGAGCAACTATTTCCAAAATTTGCGGCTGTCCCCCATGAGAATTCATCAAAGCTAACTTCCGAAATCCTGATCGATAGACACTCTCAGCAATATCTGTCAATACCGCCAGCATCGTCTGCGTATTCATCGTAATTGTTCCTGCAAAGGTACTATGTTCATTAGACTTGCCATAGTACAAAGGCGGCAAAGCATAGGCAGGAATCGCAGGCTCTAACTTCTCTAAAGCTCGTCCCAACACACCAATACTAATTTCTGCATCAACAACCAACGGTAAATGTGCACCATGCTGCTCGATCGCTCCTATAGGTTGAATAATCACAACGTTTTGCTTATCTGGCATTGAGGAGATCGCTGGTGACGTAAGATAAGCAAAATATCGATTAGCTGGAAAACAATTCATATACCTTCTACATCAGAAATAGCAGGAGATCTGTACAAGTATAACTGTTATAGGATGTACATGATTCCCAGAATAAGGCACTGGTCAGGTAATAGGAGATAGCTCCTGAAACGTCCATTTCATGCCGACAAAAAAGACGCAAATACGCCGATCGCGATGTAACTGACCAGTGCCAGCTACATTTTTTCCTTCGATAAGAGTGTCCCATTGATCATAATTGCTCTGGGAATCTTATTTGTTGTCAAAGCGTAACCTTTAGCTTAATTCGTTTATTTAGTCTGATTGAGTATTGTCTTGCTTGTAGTTATAATTTCGATATGGAAACAAATAGTACTCTTACTTTAATTCTTGGTGCGATCGCTCTTGGAGCCTCGATATGGGCAACTTCAGCGATTTTGGAACTTCTTGCGAAGTTGGTGGGTAAATTTGCGATCGCGGCTATATCGCTAATATTAGTGGCAATTTACTTAAAAGTTTATGTTGGGGTAGATATTTGGCAAAGCTTGATAGATTTTGGTCAAATTATTACTTCAGCAATTGGACAATTAGTGCAAGCAATTTCTTCTCTATTCTCACAAGTAGGTTCTGCCGCTAATGAGTTAAGTGAATAATTTCACTAAATGCTCATTATTATTGAATTGATTTTGAATGGATTTGTAGGTAAACGCATTTATTTCAATTACTAATAGGGCAATTCTTCATACTTTAGGTTCATCTATTTTCTAATGTTTGATGACTGAGCCTTGCCCAGTAGGTAACTCTAAAACTTTATATCCAAGTTTATCTAGGAACTGAAGCTCAGCGATCGCGTGTTTGCGATTTATTTCTCAACCAAAATCATCTATACCTTAACAGGGAATAGACTTAACGGGTTTAAAAGACTGAAAGCGTAAAGTTAATAAAGGATCCAAAGCTGATTTCTTCGTTGGTAAAGATTATTTGGATCATCTTGGAGAAAAGCTAACGTTTCTTCCGTTCTTACCATACTTACTTGGCTATAGCTAAAGCAGATTGAAGTTTTTAGAACATAAAGCCGCTATCCCATTTATGCTATTCTCAAGAAGCTATCGTTATTGATAATGCTATGACTACTGCGGAGACCACCTATTCACCTGAATCCCTCAAGGCTGAACTCAACTCAAAAGGTTGTCGCATGACACCGCAACGAGAGGTGATTTTAAGTACATTTCAAACTTTGCCTGAAGGCGAGCATCTTAGCGCTGAAGATCTATATGAACGCCTGAAAGCTCAAGGTGGCAATATTAGCCTTTCAACAATTTATCGCACCGTAAAAATGATGGCGCGGATGGGGATTTTGCGAGAACTAGAACTCACAGAAGATCATAAACACTATGAAATTAATCAGCCAAAACCTCACCACCACCACCATTTAGTCTGCGTCAAAACCAACCGTGTCATTGAATTTAAAAATGACCAAATTCTCACTATCAGCAAAAAAGTTGCTGACAAGTATGGCTTCTCAGTTTTAGACTGCCAACTTACAATCATCGGAGTTAGTCCAGAAGGTCAGCGCTCTATCTTCTAATTAATATTAAAATCTCTAAATATTAGGATTTAGTGAAATCGTCTTGTGCATAAACACGAAATCTTTCCAAATCTGCTTGGAGCGTAGATTCAACAACTTGTCCTAGAAACAAATTATCCATAAGCTGCCCAATCGCAGGAATTGCGTAGGCAATGCTTAACTTAACGATTGTCGTGTTGTTTGGACGACCATAAAACCTTACAGCTCCACGGTTTGGCAGTCCACCAATCGACTCCCACTGAATTATTTGGTTAGGAATTTGTTTGAGAATCCGAGATTTCCAAGTAAAAGTCAAGCCATTAGTGCCAAGTTTCCACGCGGACACTTCAGGATCAGAGGTTATATCTACAGAATCAATCCACTTCATCCAACGGGGCATTGCTTGCAAGTCTGACCATAACGACCACGCATATTCCACGGGAACAGTTACTTCAGTCTGGACAGTATGTTCTAGCCAGTCAGTCATTGGATAATTGTTGGTTTTTACTAATTTTTACCTATATCAATCATATAGCAAACCCAAATGTTAAGACATTTGACCATTGGTAAGTAGCTAGGCGCAATTAAATATAAAACCCAAAAACCTTTGGCGCACACTGCACGTGCGCCAAAGGTTTTTGGGTTTTATCCAATTACAGCGATTTATTTACTTACAAGCATAGATTATTCCTTTTGCCCTTAGCAACAATTTAATATCAAGACAAATCCGCAGTGGATTACATTGCGAAGCCTTCATTTGGAGGTTGATATGTATAGCTATATAGCCAAGTAAGCTAAGACATAAAAAACAGAAGATAGTTGCGGTGCATTGCATCGCAACTATCTTCTGTTTTTTGCTTTAGTCCTAACATAACTGGCTATTGCTATAAATACAT
>CAIJEA010000204.1 GCA_903819605.1 uncultured cyanobacterium
ATGATCCAACGAAACAAAAAAATAAAAGCGTTGCTTTGCAACGCTTTTATTTTTTTGTTTGGGTTTAAGAGCAAAACGCTGTAAGCAAAACTTGCATATCTATAGGAGTCAAAGGAAAGAAAATATTACTTCACTACATTTTCCTTCCCTTGACTCTTTGTATTGATCTATACAGAAACTTTTTTTTGACACCTATTACAACAAATTGTTACTGCACAAAACATTTTGCAGCGCGATAATGAGTCATATTTTGAAAAAACGATTACGCAAGATTCTTTTTGTTGCTGCTTCAACAGTATTGAGCGAATGGTTCCTCCAGTTAGCGATCGCAAGCCGTTACTTTAATCTCATTCTAAGTTTTACTAAAATTAGTTCTCTAGCCTAGGTTTAATCATGTTAGTCACGAAACAACCCGTCCTTAAGCGTTTCTGGTATCCAGTAATGCCGATCTCCAAACTTTCTGCTGACAAGCCACAAGCTTTTCAATTATTAGGACAGAAGATTGCTCTTTGGTTAGATAAAGAAGGCAACCCTGCCGCTGTAGCCGATCGATGCTGTCACCGCTCTGCCCAGCTATCCAAAGGAGTTGTAATCGATGGATGTGTTCGATGTCCCTATCATGGTTGGTCATACAACTCTGAAGGAACCTGTGTAAAAGTGCCTCAACTAGACAGTGAAAAGCTTCCCAAAACTTACAAAGTCGACTCTTATCTATGTGTTGAAAGATATGATTATGTATGGGTCTGTTTAGCTCGGGAGCCATTACATCCCATTCCTGCGATCGCCGCAGTAACCGATCCCAATTTCCGCATGATTCATGAATTTTATGAAACTTGGAAAGTCGGAGGCTTGCGCGTAATCGAAAACTCCTTTGATAGCGCTCACGGACATTTTGTTCATGCCTCCTCTTGGGGAGATCAGAGCAATCCAGTACCACCACCTATCGATGAAACCGTCGAAACGGAAACAGGCTTTGTGATGAAGCATTGGGTGGAAGTATTGAATCCAGACTTACAAAAGAAGAATTTGGGCATTGCCTCAGAAAAAACGATTCGTACCAATGAACGCACGTGGTATATGCCCTTCGCCCGCACGTTAAAGATCCAGTATCCCAATGGATTGATTCATCTGATTTTTACGGCTTACACTCCTATTGATGACCAGACAACTCAACTAGTTCAGTTCTGTTTGCGTAATGATACTGAAGATGATGCAAAAGCGGCGGACATAATTGCTTTCGATCGTCAGGTGACTCAAGAAGATCGAGATGTACTGGAAACAACGGAATTTGATGCGCCATTGTCTCTATCAGAAGAGCAGCATATGTTGTCAGATAAGCCAGGAATTATTATGCGGCATCGACTCGCGGCTTTATTGAAAGAACATGGCGAAGTAGAACAACGCTTGAGTAATCAGCATTCATTAGTTTAGTAGCATCTAAATGAGGAAATATCCAATGTTAGTTACTCAACAACCAGTACTCAACCGCTTCTGGTATCCTGTAATGCCGATCGCCAAGCTCATCGACAAAATGCCAGATGCGTTTGAGTTGCTAGGGCAAAAAATCGTGCTCTGGCTAGATACTGAGGGGCAACCAGTAGCAGTGAGAGATCGCTGCTGTCATCGGACAGCAAAACTTTCAAAAGGGACAGTCATTAATGGCTGCATCCAATGTGCTTATCACGGCTGGCTCTATAACGGGCAGGGAGTCTGTGTAAAGGTTCCTCAATCTAGTCCCGACCAAAAAATTCCCTCTAGTTACAAAGTTGATTCCTTTAAATGTGCCGAGCGTTATGGTTATGTTTGGGTATGTTTAGACAATGAGCCTTTGTTGCCTATTCCTTCCGTTCCTGAGGCTGAAGATCCTGCTAATCGCATAATTCCTCAATGTTACGATCTGTGGCAATGTAGCGGACTTCGCGTAATGGAAAACTCCTTTGACAACGCTCATTTCAGTTTTGTCCATGCCGCATCCTTTGGAAGTATTGAACAGCCAAAACCCGCACCTTCTGAAATCACTTCCCTTGATTTTGGTCTAGTAATTAAATCAGAAGTTCCTGTAATTAATCCCCCTGCACAGCAAAAAAATTTGGGTATGACCGAAGCTTATACTACTCGATTTGTAGAATCGACTTGGCATATGCCGTTTAGTCGAACATTAAAAATTACTTACCCTAATGGATTAATGCATTCTATTTTCACAGCCGCCACACCAGTAAGCGATCGCACATCTCAAATAGTCCAGTTTTGTGTCCGCAATGACACTGAAGCTGATGCCAGCGCTGAAGATATTATTGCGTTTGATCGCCAAGTGGTACTGGAAGATCGGGTAGTACTGGAAACGACGAATTATGATACCCCCCTTGATGTGACGGTAGAGCAGCATATGCCCTCTGACCAACCTGGAATTGTAATGCGCCGAAAACTACTATCTCTTTTTAAGCAGCATGGTGAAAAAGAACAACTACTCCCTTTCCAGTGAATAATTAGTAGTGCAAGGCGAAGCCTTGCACTACTAATTATTCACTTTATAACTCTTATTCTTTTTGTGGGAAGGGAGTAATGTAGCTCAGGCGATCACTTGATAGATTGTATTTCCTTTACTTTTTCTCTGTATTTATGTATAGGATAGCTAGGATAAATCAAAACCCAAATAAATAGAGGTGGAGCGAAGCGCCCCCTCTATTTATTTGGTATAAAAAATACCATCAAACAATGACTTAACTGGCTAAAAAGCAGAAAGAAGATTAAGTGCTTTGTGTCTACCCTCTTTCTGCTTTTTGATTAACTTAGAAACTAAACTGAGTACGCAGATTACCTACATATATGGTAGGATTAGTCGAAAAGCCATTGGAATTGAAAATTGCATAAAGCGCAGGAACGATCGCAATATTCTTGCTGATTGGATAGTAATAAGACAGTTCCAGATCGTACTCAGTTCCACCATTACCAGCACCAGAAAGAAGGAAATTCTGACCACTGCTGAAAATAGAGGGAACAACAAAGGAAAGAACTCCTAAAGCGCCTTCCTTAAATAAATCTGGGAATCCTAAGCCAAATTGATAAGAGCTTACATTTACATTGCCACCTTGTACATTAGGATTAAGGGGTGAAATCTTGGTACTGCCATAGGAATAACGTCCAAAAATACCAAAGTTTTTAGCAATTAACCAGTCAAAGTTGAATACAATCGTATCTGCTGTAGGATTTGCTATGCCACCACCTTGACCATCATCAACAAAATCATGGGGTACAGGTCTAGCAGTTACACCGCTAATATAACCATTAGTATCGGTTTGAATGTTAGAGTGGCTATACAGAAGGCTAATCTTAGCGTCACGACTTGGAGAATACACCAACTCTGTAGTAAGAGTATTGGTTCCTCCAAATAAACCAATTCTGGGATTACTTGAAGTATTGTTGTTATTGATATTAGGATTCAGAAATTCTGTGTTTTCCCCTAGATAAGCAGCCGTCAGCTTAAATTGGGGATTAATTGTCCAAGAAACTACTGCACCTGAACCTCGATCTACAGCATTAGCAAGGGTACTTCCAATCGAGTTAAAACTCGATGCTCCTGTCAAGTAATAAGTAAATCGATTTTGACCAAAATAGCTATACCAATTTAGACGAGGACCGATCGCAACACTAACATTACTCGCAAGCGGAAAGCGATAGAACAACTCACGAATATTAAACTGGTTAGCATTCGGAACACCCGTTTGATCGGTGTATGGAGTTCCTGCGGTGTTAAAATTACCAGCAGACACAAAATTATTCGCAGGAGAATTCCCATTTCCAGTTACTAACTGAGTAACCAGTTCATCTTTACCCGTGAATGATGTCGTGAGGTTCAGGAATAGGTAATAACTAAATGTCACGTTGGGAGGTGTTGCGACAACGCGACTCGGGACACCGCCTAAGCGGGTTGGTGCGGCAAATACGTTGCCAGATGGATTGCGCTCAGTTATAATGTTACCTGAAGCGGTTGCACCTGTTAGGTTAAAGAATGCTAAACCACTAAGTTTTGTAGTCGGCGAAAATTGCTGAGCTTCAAGGGTCGCAACTTTTTTATCGAGCGAGTCAATCCTTCCTCGTAGAGTGGCAAGTTCGGCAGCAAATTCTTCTTGCAACTTCTGTAAAGTGGCAAGATCTTCTTTAGAAACTTTGTCGGCTAAACCTGCGGATATAATTTCATTAATTTTATCCAAACAAGCATTCAATCCAGCCGCAAATTCATAGCGGGATAATGATTTACCACCCCGAAAAGTGCTGTCAGGATAGCCTGCAATACATCCATAACGTTCTACTAGAGATTGTAGGGCAGTGAAAGCCCAATCAGTGGGACGGACATCCGATAGTTGAGAAACAGAAGTAACTGCGGCAACATCAGTAGGTTCTGCCAACTTATCTACTTCCAGATTGCTTACTGGCGATCCTGTTGACAAATTTTGCTGGAGCGTGACTGTGGCTTCTTGACGATCAATTAAATTACTAATTGATTGGGGATCGGTTTTAGATGAAATAGCTAAATTTGCAGTTGAATTCTTAGATGAATCGTCTAGCGTTTGAGGTGCAGCTTTTGCAGGTGCATCATACAAAGTAGACAGGGCGACAAATATCGCCAGAAATGAAAGCGAACCAGTGCAAGCCTTTGACATAAATCCTCAAACCAATTACATGAGCGACAAATTCAGAAAATCGGTATGATTTGGATACTGTATACAGTATCCAAATCATACCGATTTAACTTGAGAGTTGCGATCGCTTTCTGTATTGCAGATTACAAAGGTATTTGCAAAGAGAAATGATTGCTTCGTAAGTATTTCAATTGAAGCTATAGCCAGAAACCCATAAGAGAGTGGCGGCGCTACGCG
>CAIJEA010000205.1 GCA_903819605.1 uncultured cyanobacterium
ATTCCTCGCTGGATGGTGCGTCATAGATCTCAGTCTTGTACCTTGACCCTCAATCATTATATTCAGCCTTGGGATAGCATTGATGAGGTGATAGAACGCCTAGAGACTATGCGTTCGCATTTACTTGAAAGCTCACATTATGAAGCACCAACAGTGCATGAAGTGAGCAAAATAGTTGAGGTTCAAGGATCGCAGATCTGGACTGAAATTGTCGAACGCGCCCTAACTTTAATCCATCAGGGGCATTTTGAAAAAGTAGTATTAGCAAGAGCCTTAGATGTTTTAGCCGATCGCAATTTCGATCCATTTCAGGTATTACATGTTTTGCGGTGTGAATATCCAGAATGCATTTCTTTTTTACTGGATTGTGGATCTGGCAAGACATTTTTAGGTGCAACTCCTGAGGTCGTATTGCAATTTAGAGCGCAAGGCGATCGCCTCTGGTTACGGAGTGATGCATTAGCAGGTTCAATTCATCGGGGTAAATCGGTACTGGAGGATCAAAGGCTGGGTAATCACTTACTCAATAGTGAAAAAGATATGCGCGAACATCAATTTGTGATTCGCTCAATCTGCGATCGCCTACAAAGTATGGGCGCGGAGATAGATCCACAGGTTAATACTGGGCTGCTTAAACTTTCTAATGTGCAACACCTACATACCCCAATCACTGCCCAAATCAGTGATTCTGATTGGTTGATTGCCCTTGATATTTTGCAGCAGTTGCACCCAACAGCCGCCGTTGGCGGCGAGCCTAGGGATCGGGCAGTTTGCTTTATGCAGCAATGGGAAGCCTGCGATCGCGGTTGGTATGCCGCGCCAATTGGTTGGCTAAATGGGAATGGGGAAGGGACATTTGGTGTGGGGATTAGGGCGGGATATATCCAAGGCGATCGGGCGAGGATTTTTGCTGGGGCAGGAATTGTTGCTAATTCGCAGGTGGAAAATGAGCAAAGTGAGACAACAATTAAATTTGCAGCTTTGTTAAAGGCGTTAGGGGCAATTTGATGTATAGATTAGCTTCCTGCGAGAACTAATCTGTAAGTATTTCTAGAAAACAATTGCAAATTAGACAAAGTCTGGTAATCTTTGGCAAGTAAAAATCCCTCGGTATTGTGGGTGAGGTTATCCGTGAGTGAATTGAAACGAGAAGCAGTACTACGAGAAGTTTCGATTAAGGCATCACCTATTAATGATGACGAAGACCTTGATGCGCTCTTAGGTGGCGGAATACTAAAAGATAAAGAGATTGCGGAAATCACCAATATGTTGCTAGATAAACTCGATGATGTTGATGCTTTTGCGGTTGACGCTTTCGCCGATGATTGGGATCTAGACAGTCATCAAGCTAATCATACTCAAAGCGCTGAAACCACTGAGTTGATCGCTGAGCGAGATCGCCTCAAACAAGAGTTAGAAGCCTTGCGATCGCAACACCAATTTGAATGTGAATATGTCGATCAGCTAGAGCAGGAAATTATCAGTATTACCAACGATCGCGATCGCCAAGTCTCGGAACTCACAACTCAACTGCAACAGTTTCAAAACCAAATCTCTGAACAGCAAGCATATCCACTCATCTCGGACGATCGAGACTTAAGCGATCGTTTAGCAATTCATGTTTTGCAACTAGAGGAGGAATTTAAACATCGGTTAGAGATTGCCATAGAAATAGAGACCCAGAAAACTACCCAGCAATATATTAAAGAGATCAATGAAAAGTCTGAGTTTATTAATCAACTTCAATGTCAGAACACAGCCCTAGAAATCTCACAACAAACCTTGACTGAAGAGCTAGAAGCGACTCATAACCTCCTCAAAGAATCTACTAAAACCATTGAAATAGCTCAAACTAAGTTACTTGAAGCGACAACTCAACGGGAGCAGATGGAAAGTGAGTTAATTCAGCATCTTGGAAATCAAGCAAAATTACACCAATCTTTGCGTGGTCTAGAAAATGAATATGTTAGCGATCTCACCCGTGTACAGGATTTAGAACAGCAAATTGAAAGTTTACAAGAACAAGTTTTGCAACAAGCTTCTAAGACTGCTGAATATGAAGCTGCA
>CAIJEA010000206.1 GCA_903819605.1 uncultured cyanobacterium
TAAACTGGCTACTGCTATATAGCGGTTTTCAAATGAGTGCATACTCATTTGAAAACAAAAAATCAATCCCAGTATGGGTTTTGAGTTTTTGTTTTGCCTACGGCAAAATAAAAACCGCTATAAGTACGAATTTTTAGAAGTTTAAATCGATCGGATTTGAGCCGTAATTAAATTTGTAGGTTCTACAATCTCTGGTGATAGTAAGTTTTTCCTATTATCGAGCAACATGTAAGTATCCATTTCTCCTCTTCCTTTAATAAACACCTTGCCTCGATGCCAGAATGAATACTTATCCTTCAGTAATTCATAGGTGCTCTCTGTAACTTGGATACCACCAGCTAAACCATGGGATTCCATCCGACTAGCAATATTTACAGCATCTCCCCAAAGATCGTAGATAAACTTGCGTATACCAATTACTCCTGCAACTACTGCACCAGTATTAATCCCAATTCGCAAACGGAATGTAGTATCGTCACCACGTTTAAAAAGAGCAATTTCTCTTTGCATTGCTAGAGCCATTTCAGCGATCGCTTCAGCATGATCGTCTCGATAAGTGGGCAATCCACCGACAACCATATAAGCATCACCAATCGTTTTAATTTTCTCTAATCCCAACCGATCGGCAAGTATATCAAAGGTAGAGAAAATTTCGTTGAGCATGTTCACCAGTTCATTAGGCGAAACACGGGAAGAGAGCGTTGTAAAGTCTACAATATCAGCAAACAAAATAGTGACATTATCCGATCTTGAGGCGATAACATTATTACCATGCTTCAGTTGATGAACTATAGCTTTAGGCAATATATTCAATAATAAATTTTCGGATTTTTCTTGCTCAGCTTTGAGAGCATGCTCTGAGAGTTTACGCTCAGTAATATCTTGAACAATTCCTTCATAGGAAATAAAATCCCCCTGTTCATCATAATTAGCTCTTGCGTTAATCAAAATCCAAATAATACTGCGATCTTTTTTGTAGACTAACGCTTCAAAACTAGCGACTGAGCCATTAATCTCAAGTTGATTTAGGAATTCGCGATAACAAGCGGGTTCAGAGAATAGCCGATATTCATCTAAAGCAACTCCCGTCAGCAAAGCAGATGGGGATTCAAAGCCATAAATATTAGCAAGTGCGGGATTAGCATTGATATAACATCCATCAGTTTGTGCTTGAAATATCCCTTCGATCGCATGTTCAAAAATACTGCGATATTTCTCTTCCGCCTGACGAAGAGATTCTTCAATTTCTTTTTGATGACTGATATCAATAATCACTCCATCCCAAACCGTATCTCCATTTTCGTTGCGATGGGGCTGAGAGATAATCCGTACCCATTTAACTTTCTCAAACAGACTAGAGACCCGATATTCATGCTCAAAGAACATGAGCGCTTCAGCAGAAGTTCGTACCATTGCATTGAGTTCAGCTCGATCTTCAGGATGTGCCATATCAAACACCCATTCCAAATGCTCGGAAAACTCTTCAACTGATATACCAAAGATTTCCTGAGTGCGTGGGCTAATGTAAGGCATGGAGACTTCACCATTAGGGTGCAAAACAGCGCGATAAACTACTCCTGGGACATTATCAGCGATCGCCGAAAACCTTTGCTGACTCTCTCTAAGAAGTATTTCTGCTTGTTGGCGCTCAGACGCTTCATTCTGTAGGCGTTTGATCGTTTTTTGTAACTGAATCGTGCGCTGTTCGATTCTTTGCTCTAATAGTTCATTCGCATTACGTAATGCTCCTTCGACAATTAACAAATCGGACTGAGCTTTGAGCAATCGCTGGTTTGCCTTAAACATCTTAGCCATAGCCGCTCGGGTAATCTCAGGCGCAAGTTGATTGCGCCCTTTACCCTGACCACGTTTTAGCATCTCAGCAATTGTCGATTCTAGTTCTTGAGAATCTTTCTCCAATTGCCAGTTTTGATGAATTCCTTGGGTGATTTCGGCAAGTATTTCCGTAACCACAGTTGATGTATTTTGACTTAACTCTTCCACTCCCAACCAAGGCATTGGTTTAATGGGATCAACGGTATATAGAATTTCAAATTTTCCTGCTGATGTAACTTCAGCAACTCGACAGGCTGTCCAAATGTGATGGTTCTGATCGATCACAATATTGCCCGAAGGAGCCAAAAAGTTCCGATTGTAGGCAGCTTGACGAACTGCCAGCACCTCAAAAGTTTGAGCAGCTTCCACAGCTTGCTTCCACAAAAAAACCTGAGTATAGGCAGATTGCATGACTGCATTAACAACTGGTGATTGCCCATTATCTGCGCCTAACCACACCGCAGCCTTACGCAAAAAAGATTGATTATATTCAGTATCTAGACTCTGAAAATAATTAGCACTAGCAAGATGACCTGCGATCGATGATGGATAGATACTTTGGCTCAGTTGCCGCAGTTCCAAATCCGTTAATCGCAGTGATAACACAGGAATATCGCTGGCTTGAATACCTGATTTAGCATACTGCTGCAAAAAGGCGACTGAGTTCTCTGGAGATAAGGTACTAATGACAGCATCAGGGGCAAGATGTTGAATCTTCGCAATACTGTCTTGATAGTCAAACAAGTCACGCGGTATATAATCCTCTCCCAGCAACAAACTTTTCTGCTGCTTGATCTGAGCGCGAATAATTTTATTAACAGTACGGGAATAAATACCATCTGTTCCAATTAAGTAAAAGCGATCGCCTTTGTTTTGAGATAACCAATTAATTGCAGGCTGCACAACCTGATTAGGACATGGGCCCAAATAAAATATATGCTTAGAAAATTCTAGTCCTTCATAATAATAGGGATACCAAAGCTGAGCTTGATATTTTTCTAGAATAGGAATAATATTTTTGCGAGACGAGGAAGACCCGCATCCAAACAAATTAGTGATTTTTAATTCAGCAAGTAAATGTCGAGTTTGTGCAGTAATGTTACGCTCTGAGGAGGCAATATCGACCAAAACTGGCTCAATTGTTTTTCCTAATATTCCTCCTGACTGATTAATTTCGGAGATCGCCATCAATGTTACATCTTTGATTAGCACTTCTCTAGCACTTACGTTACCGCTCAAAAAGTGCATAATTCCTACTCGAATGACATCAGTCCCACTATTACTTTCAATATTTAAGGACTTAGTCTCAAGATTCATGACTGTCGATACTCCTTACATTAACTTAATATTTTTATGAAAGACTGAATAACGAAATCATTAACTAGATTGTAACTAGACTGGTAATCTCACCACAATGCTAAGCATAGATTTATTCAGGATATATCTTTTTATCATTCACATAATATTTATATTAAGTTTTAAGCAAAAGTGCAATTTAAATTTAATTCTA
>CAIJEA010000207.1 GCA_903819605.1 uncultured cyanobacterium
AAAATAGAGGTGGCGATAATCACCTCTTCTACTTTTACAAAGCAAAAGAAAGAAATCGTAGGGGCAATTCATGAATTGCCCCTACGATTTCTTTCTTTTGCTTTGTAAAAGTAGAAGAGGTGATTATCGCCACCTCTATTTTTTGAGGTTTGATGATTTGCTACACTTGCAGTAGTAATCAACCCATATTGAGCATTCACAATGAGAAGTAACCTCTTACTGACCAAAGAGCTACCAAATTTGCAATATGCCCCTGTCGGCGATCGCTTTGACGAAACATGGGAAGCCCCGTTATCGATTCTGCTTGGACTCGGTCGCGCCGCAGGTGCAGATTTTGTTGAATTTTTCTTGGAGCGTAATAACTACATTAGCTGTCTCGCCGAAGATGACACAATCACAAGTATTTCACCTCGTCTGTCTACAGGTGCTGGAATTCGCGCCTTTAAGGGCAAAGCTGATTGCTATGTTAGTACCAACGATCTGACCTTCTTAGGTTTAAAATCAGCTCTCGAACGCGCCCTTTCTATTCTCGGCTTAACACTTCCTTCTCAAAACGCTCTAATCCCCTCAATTCACCTCGAACTCTTTCGTGACTACGCCAGCAAAAAGAACAAAGAAGCTTGGATTGCTCAATGTAGTCCCATGAGAGAGATGGGAGATATTTTGCTAGGCGCAAATCAACTCCTAGCTAAAAAAGGTAAGCATATTCAATCAAGGCGATCGGCATATTTCCGTGATTGGCAAGAAATTTTAGTAGCCTCTAGCGATGGTACATTTGCTAGGGATATTCGTCTTACCCAATCGATTGGCTCTAACTTGCTCTGTGCGGATGGCGCTAACCGTTCGTCAATCGGTAAGCGTGTAGGCGGCACTAGCGATCCCAGCTATCTCCGCAATTGGAATTATGAGCCAGTGGTTGATGAAATCGTTGAAGCCGCAGGCAAAATGCTCTATGCCGATTATGTGGAATCTGGTTCTTATCCGATTGTTATGGCTAATCAATTCGGTGGTGTGATCTTCCATGAAGCTTGCGGTCACCTACTAGAAACCACTGGCATTGAAGCAAAAACTACTCCTTTTGCAGATAAAAAAGGTCAGAAAATTGCCCATGAGAACTTAACTGCATGGGATGAAGGTTGTTCTGAAGAGGCTTTTGGAACAATTGATATGGATGACGAAGGAATGCCAACTCAGCGCACACTTCTCATTGAGAATGGAATCCTGAAAAACTTTATTAGCGATCGCGCTGGTGAGTTACGCACTGGTCATCCCCGCACAGGTAGCGGTCGCCGTCAGAGCTACGCCTATGCTGCTGCCAGTAGGATGCGAAATACCTATATTGATGCGGGTGCTTTTTCGTTAGCGGATTTATTTGCTTCTGTTGACAAGGGCATCTATTGCAAAAAAATGGGCGGAGGTAGTGTTTTACCCACAGGGCAATTTAACTTTGCTGTGGACGAGGCCTATGCGATCGAAAATGGCGAAATCACGAAACCTCTCAAGGGAGCTACCCTCATCGGTGATGCGAAAGAAATCATGCAAGAAATCTCCATGAGTTCACGCGATCTTGAGCTTGCCGCAGGTTTTTGTGGCTCTGTAAGTGGCAGTGTTTATGTCACCGTAGGACAACCCCATATTAAAGTGGATGCTATTACAGTAGGAGGACGCTAAATCTGGCTTTTTCCCCAGCTTATTTTTTAAAACCTTTGCATAGGAAAATGCAAGTAAAAATTGTCTTAAAAAATAAGCTGATCGCTATACTTCAGTTGTTTTTTAGTGTTATCTAATGTATGCTCTTTGGCTAGTGAGACTGAGAATCTAATTCTTTAGTTCTAGGCGCGTAGCTTCTACAAAAATAGTTTAGGATTGCTACGTCATTTAAGGGCATCTGAATTGATTAAGCTTTCTAGTAAGGTGATTGGGTCGTGCAAGCAAATGTGATCGATGTTCCTCAATCAAAAGTACTTGTTGTTGATGATGATCAAGATATTCGCGATACGCTTTCATCGGCACTGTTGGATCATGGCTATATAGTTAAAACTGCTAGCGATGGTAGCGAGGCTCTGCTATGTGTGAAATTGCACGCCCCCGACCTTATTTTGTTAGATGTTTCGATGCCACAAATGAGTGGCTACGAAGTTTGCCGTATTCTCAAGGCTAATACTGATACAGAAGACATCCCGATCATTTTTATCAGTGCTAATGAAGACATACAAGACAAGCTTCAGGCTTTTGCGAGCGGTGGGGCTGACTACATTACCAAGCCACCACAACTTGCCGAAGTATTTGCTCGTATCAAGTTACACTTGACATTGCGGCATTTACAAACGAATCTTGCCGCAAAAAATCATGAACTATCGCAAGCCGTCTTTGATAGGCTTGGTATGCTCAAGGATTTGCAGCGTACCAATCTAATGCTCCATGCTCAAACCGAAGCAGCGATCGATGGTATTTTTGCTGTAGATGAGCAAGGACGAATTGCTAGTTTTAACCGTCGTTTTTGTGAAATGTGGGATATTTCGCTTGATTTATTCATTGGGAACGAATTTGGCAGTGATTTGAAACAGAGATCTCCATTAGGGACGTTTTTAATCGACTCTGATCTTCCTGAGGTTTTAGGGAGTTTACTGGAGACCACCTATGACGATCCTGATGTGGTCAGACGAGGGGAAATCGTCTATCGCGATCGCATATTTGACTACTACACGAGTCCTGTGAACTCTAATCAAAACAAGTTTTTTGGTTTGATCTGGTGTTTCCGTGATATCACGGCAAAAAAACAGGCAGATTTGCGACAACTGCAACTAATGGAAGAACTCCGTAAAGCTAAAGAAGAATCCGAGGAGGCAGTTCGGACAAAAGCGGCTTTTCTGGCGATGATGAGCCATGAGATTCGCACACCGATTAACGGCGTGATTGGCATGACTCAACTTTTAGCAGGAACTGATGTTAATGCTGAGCAGGCAAAATACGTGCGGACAATCCAAGTAAGTGGCGAAATGCTGCTTTCAGTGATCAACGATATTTTGGACTTTTCAAAAATTGAATCAGGTAAATTGGAACTAGAAAATGCAGCTCTAGATGTGAGAGCGGTTGTGCGTGATATTTATGATGTGCAGCTAGTCAAAGCTAAAGAAAAGAAACTAAAGTTTGAAGTTAGTATGCAGT
>CAIJEA010000208.1 GCA_903819605.1 uncultured cyanobacterium
AGCCCCGCTCTCGTTTTTTGGGTTTTGATTTTTTGCTAGCTTTTGCTCCAAAGTGGTGTACGACGAACAAAGGCGAGAAGGCATACTCCGATACTAATACTTAGCCATCCGCAGATTAGCGTTAACAAAGGCAGTGACTGCTTAAATGTAATTAAAGGAGCGTTTTTCATAGGAGTTTGAGTTGCCAGAAAAGCGCTGATTAATAAAATTGCTGTACCAACTTCCCAAGTCTGCAAATTATTCTTTATACGGTTTGGGCGATCGCTTTGGAGACTATTGCTAGAAACTAGTTGCAGAAAAAATCTGGCGATCGTAGGACTGACAATGCAGACCCCAAGCAACGCAACAACACTTTCTACTGATAATTTAGTAGGCAAGGCAAAGATAAATAAAAGTAAGGCTCCAACTATAACAAATACTGCTCCAGCTAAAATCCCTGCACCTTGAGGTAACAACACATTAGCTAGCCCCAAACTATCACGCTCAGATTCTTGCTTAGCAAGATGAAATTCTTGACGGATAGTCTGCCCTAAAAGATCGGTTTGATTTGCTGAATCTTCTTTTTCTAACTCCTTTCCTTGACTTGTCATCGTCATTGTCAAAGGAAGGGTAATATCGCTGTTACTCCCTGATAGCTGCATCCAACTGAGTTCGCCGTTAGCCTCTTGTAATTTGATGATCGATAAACATGAAAATGGTCGCAAATCGATCGCATATTCAGAAGCAATCCCCCACAACCCACTAAATCTGAGATGTAAGATCTTTTCGGGAGCTATAATTTGCGCTTGCCATGTAAAGAAACCCGTAATTCCTGTAGTTGTAAATGCAATAGCGGCGATCGCCCTAATATTGCTTGAAAAGTCAGGGATTGTCCAGAAGAAAAAGCCTAAGACCATTAACACTAAACTATTAAACTGACGTGGTTGTTGCGCCAATGAAGAGGGACTAACAAAAACAGTATGATCAGAATAAGTAACAACATTCAAAACATCAGCACTAACTGAATCGCTAACTAATTCTGAAGATTGTTTTAATTTTTCCACAGATTTTAATTTGGGCGATCTCCAAGCCAAAGCGCCAGATATACCAGCAAAAATGGCGGCAGGTAAAATCCACCAGATCGCGATAAATCCTTTCGTAAGCGATTCTGAAAATGTACTAATTCCAATAACTAAACCCAGCCAACATGTGGCAATAGCGATCAATTGCCATTGTGAAAATGTATATGCAGAGTTTTGGCGACATACTTCAATCACTGACTCTGAAGCATATATGCCCAATATCAAACCAATAGGTAACAAGCAACTTGCAATGAATAAAAGATTCAAATCTCCTGCTCGGAGAAGCTGCGATATAACTACCATTAACATCAAAAAACCAGCAAAGCCAAAGTTTGATGAGATAGGATAAGTTGCTTGTCGCCATCCCCACCCAACTTTACCTGAGACCAATTGTCGCTGTGAGTGGGAAGGCGTAACTTGCATAGGCTATAGGGTTATGAGTAGTTAATAAATTGTGGCAGAACATCGCAGCAAGAGCTAAACAGTGGCGATCGCTTCGTGGCGAGCAAAAATCATCCGACCTGCTGAAGTTTGCAAAGCACTGGTAACAATCACGATGACTTGTTTACCAAGATATTCACGACCTTCGTCAATTACTACCATCGTGCCATCTTCGAGATAGCCGATACCTTGAGATGCTTCCTTGCCTTCTTTTAAAACTTTTAATTCAAGGGAATCACCTGGCAAATATGAAGGACGCAAAGCTTGAGCAAGATCGTTAATATTTAAAACTTCAACCTGTTGCAAATTAGCTACTTTGTTGAGGTTGTAATCATTGGTGATCAAAGTACAGCTTAACTCCTGAGCTAGGCGCACTAATTTGGCATCAACAGTATGCAAATCTTCGTAATCTGCTGGATGAATTGTGATGCGATCGCTAAACTGATCGCGCATATTATTGAGAATATCGAGACCCCTTCTGCCACGCACACGTTTTTGGTCGTTGGAGCTATCTGCGATCGTTTGTAGTTCTTGAATGACAAAATGCGGAATTAAAAGTTGCCCTTCTAGAAAGCCAGTCTCCATTAAAGTTTGGATTCTTCCATCAATCACCGTGCTTGTATCCAAAACTTTAGCGCTTGCTGTTCGCAGGGTTCCATCAGCTAGCAGACTGGTCTCAACATTGTTGGGATTAATCAAACGCAACAGAGCGCGTCCATGGGTATCGGACAGTGTCATCCCCGAATAAGCAAAAATAATGCTTACCAAAATCGCTGTGAGCGGCTTAATGAAATCAAAGTTGTCAGGAATGGGGATCAAAAATAATGGGGCAAGCATTAAGTTAGCTACCAATAGCCCAAACACTAAACCAACAGCTCGACCTAAAATGGTCTCAAGCGGCATTGCTCTGACATTAGTTTCAATTCGTCGATAGGTAGTCTGGACGATTAAGCCTGCAACTAATCCCACAAATGCACCGACTCCAAGGGTTACCCATCGGAAAGTTTGCACATTGAGATGCGCGATCGTATCCGATGGCAGGAAATCGATCCCATGGAAGCCAGTACCTGCTCCCGCTAGGATAAAAATAAAAATGATAATAGCGTCAATCATAGGGCGGAACTCCGCTTAGACGAATAGATATAAGGATTTAAGTTCAACAATAGTAATCCTTAGGTTAGAGGCTTAATTTAGTTTTAGAAAATACTCTTTGAACTTTCTCAATCCCCTGCATACAATTCTACACAACTCTAACCAAGCATTTACTTAGCATTCTAGTTTGGTGTTTTTGGACAACCTTCGCTCGATTTTTGCCCATCAGGCATAATTGCACCACATAGATTAGTTTCTGACATGTATGCTCCCGTCAAATCTGCCCCTGTAAGGTCGGCTCCGCGTAAATCAGCCTTATCAAGAATCGCGCCAATTAGATTGGATTCTCGCAAATCAGCAAGTTTGAGATCGGCAGAAAATAGATTTACATTGCGTAAATTTGAGCCTCTTAGGTTCGCAAAACTTAATTTTGCTCGCGAAAGATCGCAACCTTGGCATTCTTTAGTTTGCAAAACTTGACGAATTTGATTGGGATCGGCAAACGCTAATTCGGGAAGGCTAATCGAGGCGATCGCCCCAACTAATCCTGAAATCACGAAAAAACAATTGATGACTGTCTTCATTTTTATCTCTTTGTTTTTATGCGCGTGAATATTATAGCGGTAGCCAGTTATGCTGGGGAAAAAGCAAAAACCAGAAGAGGGTTGTGGCACTTCGCGCCGCAACCCTCTTCTGGTTTTTATGTCTTAACTTACTTGGCTATAGCTATACCTTTGAATTGTTGCGAATTCGTCTAATTCATCCTACGAGATCGCTGTCAATCATACCTACAGCAATTACCGATCAAACGAACCACGAGAAAAATTTTGAAAGCGTTGCTTTGCAACGCTTTCAAAATTTTTCTTGGTTTGGGTTTG
>CAIJEA010000209.1 GCA_903819605.1 uncultured cyanobacterium
CACCAGCAAGCATTGACGAATTAGTTTCTTATCCCCAATATCGCAATAAGTGGTACGCGGATATGAATGTAGAGATTGCGCCAACACCTCAAAGAATAGTCGTACCCCATGACATTTTTAGCTCAAATTTGCCATCTTTAGAAGAATTAGAGCATAAGCCCGATTGTAAAATCATTCCAGAAGGAGGAACTGAACCTGCGCGATCGCTGCTAAAAGAGTTTTTCGATCGCAAAGCCGAAAACTATTATTGGCAGCTCTCATATCCTAGCGCTGAAGCAACTACAGGCTTAAGTCCGTATATCAAAGTTGGTGCGATTTCGATTCGAGAATGCGTACAATTTGCCAAAGTATTTACTAAAGATCGAGATCTTCGCATTCAAC
The DNA here is from genome assembly GCA_903819605.1 of uncultured cyanobacterium. Lineage (GTDB taxonomy): Bacteria > Cyanobacteriota > Cyanobacteriia > Pseudanabaenales > Pseudanabaenaceae > Pseudanabaena. The sequence goes on from CAIJEA010000209.1 coordinate 382, forward strand.
GAAGCAGTAAGCAACTAATTTCACGACTGCGGTGGGGAAGTGGATTCCATCAAAGATTTCGGTATATGCCACAGCTAGAACTGCGATCTTTATATACAGTTTTTGATGATGAAGGGTGGGAATTCAATCAAGACCAATATCGGAAATGGCAGCAAGGGCTTACAGGTTTTCCGATAGTTGATGCGGCGGCAAAATGTTTATTGGCAACAGGTGGATGGAAAGAGTTAAACTTTCGCAGCCGAGCGATCTATTCTAGTTTTCTTAGCAATCTCTTGGGAATGGATTGGCGCTATGGCGCTTTACATTTTATGCAGCATTTGCTTGACGCTGACTGTGCAATCGACCATTATCAATGGGCAATGCAAGCAGGTGTAACCCACTGTGTCGATAAATCTTGGACGAGGATTTATAATCCGGGAGCAGTTGCGATCGCTCGATGCGATCCTGAAGGTAAATTTATTAAGCGCTGGCTTCCCGAATTAGCAGATGTCCCAGTTGCACAATTGGGAGAGAACTTAAAAATGTATGGCTATCCCGAGCCGATGATTGATTACAAACAAGCAAGACAGAAACGAGTCAAACAGCTAGAGAAACAACGAGCAGTTTTTCGGAATCAAGAAAATGTCTTACCCTATTTAGCAAGAATGCCAGAATTTCCAATTCCGTTTGCCTTAGAATCTTTTGACGCATATTCAGATTGGATATCCGAACGCAATCCTACTTTATTTCCTGAAACTCTAAACTTAGATACTTTAGATCCAGAACAAGCTATTAATCTGAGGACGTGGTTAGTTGCTCATGTAGAAATTCAACCTCACAAACCTAGTTCTCTCCAGCCTAAAAAAGCAGTTTTCTCTAGCAAACCCACCCAAAAATTTTCCAGTCAAAAAGTAAAACCTAAAGAGGAAAAGAAAGCTGTTCAGCTATCTCTTTTTGATTCTCTATTTTGATTTTGTCAATTAGATTTTCCACGCTTTTTCGTTGATATAGATTTATTTGCCTATATGTCGCGATTCGCGATTCGATCGCGGCATCTGCCAAAAGAGATTCCACTTTAATCAAGGGAATGTGAAAAATCTCCCCAATATCTTTTACAGAGAGCCATTGTCGTCCAAAAAGATCTAAAATCTCATCATCATCAGATTCGAGTATTTGCTTGAGTAGCTTTTCTAGCAGTAACCAACAAGCGATCGCATCAGATTCCGCTCGATGGGATTTACCAACATCAAATCCATAATGTTTGACTAATTTTGGTAGCGATCTCGATGGTAAATGTGGAAGTAGCAATCTTGATAATTCCACGGTACAAAGTTGAGAGGTTGTATTAAAATCAATACCTAATCTATGATATCCAGCCTGCAAAAAAGAATAGTCAAATTTAAAATTATGAGCCGTAAGAATTCCAGATTGTAGCATTGGCAAGTAATTTGGCAAAATGCGATCGCTACTAGAAGCACGATCGACCATGTCCTGAGTGATGCCAGTAAATCTAACTATTTGCGCGGGAATCTGAATTTGAGGATTGATTAGGTTCGTCAATATTTGCTGTATTCCATCTTTAAGAGTTGCTTGAAGGACAGAAATTTCAATAATGCGATCGCTATTTCCCTTTCCTCCGGTTGTTTCTAGATCGACTATCGTAAACACTTCTGTACCGATCTGGCGGTAATAGTTCAGAAGTTCAAGAGAAGTCATTAGATAGGTTTTCATTGAGCCTTGTCGGTTAAAAATCCAAGCATTTTCGTTTTGTCTATATAGCCAAAAGATTAGTGGCGCTTTGCACCACTAATCTTTTGGTGTATTAAAATCTACAAGCTTCCTTTAACCAATCCCTTTCTGCATCAGAGAACATCGGTGATAACTTCTCCACCACAGCAGCATAGTATCTTTCTAGCCATCCGACCTGTTGAGGATTGAGCTTGTGGCGATCAATTAACTTCTTGTCAAAGGGAATATAGGTCAGAGATTCAAACTCTAACCAAAGTGTCGTATTGGGATCTGGCTTTTGAGAACTCTCTGACTCCTGTTTTTTAACTTCTTTCACAAAATAGAGATTCTCCAACCGAATACCACCCCATTTCGGTTTGTAATAACCTGGTTCGATGCTGTTGATCGTGCCAAGATCGAGGGATTGATTGACGCGCTTGCTGATGCCATTTGGCCCCTCATGGACATTGAGAAATACACCCACACCATGCCCAGTACCATGTCCAAAATCC
>CAIJEA010000210.1 GCA_903819605.1 uncultured cyanobacterium
ACATATACAGGCTTCCTCTGTGTTTGCGCCATTTTTGACTTAGCAATAAATTAATAATCTTCATGGTATCACAGCTAAGTATATAATTTGACAATTGGCTAATTAGCTGATTTAATTAAGTGATAAATTTAAGAGTAAGAATCTCTCGTAAAGGTATCTGAAATCAAATGAGCAAATCAGTTATAGCTCTATTCTCAGGTTGTGGAGGTCTAGATCTAGGCTTTCGCCAAGCGGGTTTTAATGTCACATGGGCTAATGAGTATGACAAAGACATTTGGGAAACTTACGAGAGAAATCATGTAGATACTGTGCTGGATCGTCGCGATATTCGCAAAATTGCTTCAGAAGAAATTCCCGATTGTTTAGGGATTATTGGTGGGCCACCTTGCCAAAGTTGGAGCGAAGGAGGCACACAAAGAGGAATTGATGATGCTCGTGGTCAGTTGTTTCTAGACTATATTCGTATTCTCAGAGATAAACAGCCTCAATTCTTTTTAGCTGAAAATGTATCAGGAATGATGCATAAAAAACATCAGCAAGCTTTTGGAAATATCATTGCATCCCTTGAAGAGGCTGGATATGTAGTTTCTTTTGCTTTATTAAATGCTAAAAATTACAATGTTCCCCAAGAAAGAAAACGTGTAATTTTTATTGGCTACCATGTCGATCTAAATAAACGTTTTGATTTTAATTTAGTCCATAAGTCACTGCCTATTTCCACTTTAAAAGATGCAATTTGGGATTTACGAGAATCTGCACTTCCTGCTTTACCAACTTGCAAGACAAATGGTGATAATTGCTTAGTTAGTAATCACGAATATATGACTGGTGGCTTTTCGAGTATATATATGTCTCGGAACCGAGTCCATAATTGGGATGAGCCATCATTCACAATTCAAGCAGGAGGTCGTCACGCACCAATTCATCCTCAAGCTAATAAAATGATTTGGATTGGTAAGGATGAATGGATGTTTGATCCTAATTCTCCCAATCCTTATAGAAGATTGTCTGTTAGAGAATGCGCCAGAGTTCAAACTTTTCCTGATGATTTTAATTTTTATTATAAGAACTTAGCACAGGGATACAAGATGATTGGTAATGCTGTTCCTGTAAATCTTGGCTATGCTTTAGCTAAAGCAATCAAGTTACAACTTATTAACTCTAAAGATATGAGTAACAATATGTCTTCAATTGAATCTAAACAAGCTAATCAACTAAGTCTCATTTTCTGAGTAAAATTGCCATCGTGATTTTGATATTCGTTTTGAATATTTTTTGCGCTCTATGTGAATTTTATAGTCAGCTTCTAAAGTATCAAGAATGTGATTATGATTTAGCTTATTAGGAAAAACTTTGACAAATTTACCAAGTTTTATTAAATCTTTAAGTGTTGTTATATCAGTAAGTTGATTTAATGGTTGATCTGGCTGAAATTTGGTATAGACATTTTTTCCTCTGTTACTAGACTCTGTTAGCGGATTAATTGGACGAAAAATTACTTTTATATCTTTACTTAGTTCCTTTATCGTCTCAAGGTCAAGTGGTACAAGTTTATCTATAATTTCTTCTGTCGAATCGGGATGCTTGTCAGATACATAGAGGCAATTTGCAGTAGTATCATTATCTCCAACACCACAAAATATTTTCCTTAAATCATCAAAGTTATCAAAAACATCTAAAAAAGGGATAAGTGTGTCACCAGTTCTCTTCCCAAAACTAATACTGACACCGACAAAAAGACTTGCATTAGGTTTGTTAGCCCAGTCGTTAGCCCATCCACTTGTCTTTTCCGTTAACTTATCAAATACTTTACGTCCAAATTCACTTATAAATCTTTCATGTCCGTACCAATTACCAAAATAACCTGCATTACTGAGTTTTGCAGAAATTTTAAGCGGTTTGGATTTCTGAAACTTTATCAAGACATCTGTTTTATTATTTGGACTATTATTCCCAACTTTTGTCGATTCAGTAATTACATCTTCTGCTAGTATCCCCATTTTTTGCATCCATTCAGGTATGTCTTGAGGTAAGCAACTACCAACTTTTGCTGCATTTGCGATCGCTTTCTCTAAATCCTGAGATGCTTTTGACATAGTAAGTTTTAATGAATTTTAGTGTTTTTTATAATGCAAGATAAAATTAACCAGCTCATATATATTACATATAAGCATCAATATGAATATTTGGCGAACCTAAATCAATTTAGTCAAATCATCGATTTCAAAGTATTGATGAAACTTTGCAGTTACTTGTAAAACTGACGATCGCCCACCATCTGCCTGTCTTTTCTTTTTCACAAAGCCTTGCTCGACAAGTTCTTGCACATGTTGATAAGCTCCTGCCCCACGTAAATCGATTAATTCGGACTGCACGATATTTTTTTTCAAGGCGATCGCTGCCAAAGTCCGTAACGCCCCTCGCCCCAAATCCACAGGAATGAGCTTATGCACCAAATCCTCAAACTCCGATCGCAGTCTGAGCGAAAAACCTATATCGGTTTCTACAATTTCTAAAGCACTGTCACGATGGGCATATTCAGTAATTAAATCAATCAGCCCCATCTCGGCATCTTCAATCTCGCAACCCAAAGCCGCCGCGATCGCTGCCAAATTCATCGGTTGCCCCTTGAGATACAAAACTGCCTCTACTTTTTGTTTAAGTGATTGAGCGATCGGTAATTCTGGTTGCTCATACAAGTCCATTGATAAAGCAAATGCTTCTTCTTGTTCAATAGGCTCAATGAAATCAACAGCATCTTCAACCTCGGAAGACACTTCAGGCTCTGGCTCTATTGGCGCTATGGGTTGTTCAAAAGGCACTTCATTCGTCATGCTAAAATTTTACACACAGACGACACTTCCCCAAAAATTTACAATATTCTGAGAATCGATATGCCAAGCAGCATGATGTACTACGAAGACACTTATGTGGTGCTGCCTCCCGATATGCAGGAAAAGTTTGTCACTCAGCCAGAATTAGAACAAATTTTGCATGATTTATTAGTCGATATGCAAGATGACCTACCTCGCGATTTACAAAACCTCACCACGATCCCCGAACAGGTACAACGCCTCATTAAGACTGCCTGCGATCTCGATTGTGGCGATCGCGGCACATGGCAATGGTACGTCGTCTGCCTTGATAAATAAATGTGATATGTGCGGCGCATTGCGCCACCCATATCACAAATCCAATAAATTAACGTGAGAGCTTTATGGCTTACAGTAATTTCACCCTGAGACAGGTCGAAAAAGATTTTCACTTACAAATCGAAGAACAAATTAATCTATTTGCCCATATTGAGGCGATCGCTCCGAGTGAAGCAATCCAAAAATTACTAGCTGAAAACATTCCTCTTGCCCTTGCGATTAATACTGAAAAAGCCAGATCAGAATTTTTGATCGCCCCCATCTTGCTAGAGCTAAGAAGGCGATCGCCAGTTCCCATCAGTCTATTTTCTGGCACAGAGTTTAACGTTAGCCCTGAACAAGGATTAACTGGCTATTGCGATTATTTAATTAGCCTATCAAAGCAACAACTGCGGATTAGCGCCCCAACGATCTCTATTGTGGAAGCAAAAAATGAAGATATCAAATCAGGCTTAGGACAATGTATTGCCGAAATGGTTGCGGCTCAATTATTTAATGAACTAGAAAACAATGAGATTGAGACAATCTACGGCATTGTCACGACTGGGGAAATCTGGAAGTTTCTTCAAATAACTGAGCAAATAGTAGCGATCGATCTCACAGACTACTATATCACTGATATCGGCAAGATTCTCGGTATTCTCTTGGATTTCGTTTCTACAAAAACAACTTAGGATCGACATGAAAGAATTTGCCAAGTGCTTGTGCTTGATTTTTGCATTGATTATTTACAACATAAATGTACGCACATCATTAGTTACATCAGTATTCACGACATTATCTGATTCGAGATTGCCATCAACTAAGTTGATAATGCGATCGGCAACATCAAGGATGCGGTTATCGTGAGTAACCATCAAAATCGTGATGTTTTCCTCCTTTGCCATTTTTTGCATCAACGTCACCACATCGCGCCCTGATTTTTTATCAAGCGCCGCCGTTGGTTCATCAGCAAGAATCAATTTTGGACGATTGACTAGAGCGCGGGCGATCGCCACCCGTTGTTTTTGCCCACCTGATAGCGCATGGGGCTTATAGTCAACTCGTTCCCCTAAACCAAGTTGTCCGAGAATATCCGCAGCAATGCTTGCAGGCGCAATATTGCCCCCACCTTGAGGGTAGAGATCAGTTGACATCATCACGTTTTGTCTAGCGGTCAACGAATAAAAAAGGTTATGGGCTTGAAATATGAAGCCAATACTTTTCCGAATTTGTACGAGTTTCTTTTGACTTAAGCCTCTAAGCTCTTGCCCTAAAACTTGCAAATTACCATCTTGAATCGTGCGTAAAGCTCCAATTAGAGTTAAGAGAGTAGTTTTACCCGAACCAGATGGCCCCGTGAGAATAACTATTTGCCCAGGATAGACATCTAAGTTAATGTCAAACAAAACCTGCTTAAACAAATCCCCCTCACCGTAATGGAAGTTTAAATTACGAATTTGGATCGATGGTTCAACGTCAGCAGATGACGCTTTTAGAGCAGAACTAGGATAGATGTCAAGCATAGTCTAATAACCTATGAGCAAAATAAATTAATCTATGGACAAAATAAAAGATTTATTCAGATTATTGATGAAGCTCTCAGAATATACTAACCATAGCTGTCAAAATTTACTA
>CAIJEA010000211.1 GCA_903819605.1 uncultured cyanobacterium
AAACCAAACTAAACCGTTTAGTTTAGTTTGTCAAGCGGTATGATAGAAATAACAAGAAGGAAGAAAAGCGATCGCTTTTCTTCCTTCTTGTTATTTCTATCATACCGCTTGACAAACTAAACTAAACGGTTTAGTTTGGTTTTAAAGAAAACGAAACGGTTTAGTTTTATTAGGGTGTCGCCATGCTGCAAAGTTCTTCTGATGGTGGTTCGGGTATTAAGTCTCGGCGTTGGCTTGGGGGTGCGGCTGCGATTGGTGTGGCAGTAGTCGGCACAATAGGTTATGGGGTCTGGCGATCGCAGGCTAGTCAATTGGCAGCGAGTCAAACGGTAATTGCTCCCGTTAAAAGCAATACAGTGACTGCCCTAGGTCGCTTAGAACCGCAGGGAGAAGTGATCAAGCTCTCGGCAAACTCGACCAATAGCAATCGGTTAGAGAAATTACTGGTGCAAGAAGGCGATCGCGTACAGGTCGGACAGGTAATTGCGATTCTCGATAGTCGCGATCGCTTGCAAGCGGCTTACGAACAAGCTCAGGAAGATGTGCGGGTGGCGCAGTCAAAGCTGGCGATTACTCAAGCGGGGGCAAAGCAGGGAGAAATCAACGCTCAACGGGCGGAAATTGTGCGCTTGCAAGCTCAGCGTCAGGGAGATGTGGAAGCTCAAGCGGCGACCGTCGATCGCCTTAATTCGGAATTACAAAATGCGGAATTGGAGTTTAATCGCTATCAACAACTAGCGCGGGAGGGAGCGATTTCTAACTCGACTCTTGATGGTAAGCGATTAACTCTGAATACGGCTCAGCGCAATGTACAGGAAGCTAAAGCTGTATTAAATCGGATTCAGACTACTAGCCCTGCTCAAATTTATCAAGCGGAGGCAAATTTATCGCGAATTGCCGAAGTGCGGTCGGTGGATGTGGAGGCAAATCAGGCGGATGTCGATCGCGCGATCGCGGCGATGAAACAGGCGAAGGCAAATCTCGATCAAGCCTATATCAAAGCGCCGATCGCTGGAGAGATTTTAGAAATCCATACCCGTGCTGGTGAAGTTGTTTCTAGTGATGGCATTGTTTCCATTGGCAAGACTCAGCAAATGTATGCGATCGCGCAGGTTTATCAAAGCGATATTCAAAAGGTAAAACTCAATCAAAAGGTCAAGATTGTTAGCGATTCTATAGCTGGTGAATTACTGGGTAAGGTCGAGCGCATTGATTCGCAGGTGAAGCGGCAAACCATTGTCAATAGCGATCCGAGTACGAATATTGATGGTCGAGTTGTGGAAGTCCATGTCGTTCTGGATCGAGATTCGAGTCAAAGGGCGGCGAAATTTACAAACCTGCAAGTGACGATGGAGATCGAACAATGAGTATAATCCAACAAATTCAACGCCGAACTCCCTTGGGGTGGTTGCAACTGAGTCGCGAACGCGGGCGATTGGTGGTTGCTTTAGCGGGCATCGCCTTTGCCGATGTACTAATGTTTATGCAACTGGGCTTTCAAAGTGCTTTATATGACAGCAATACGAAGCTTAGCCGCTCCCTAGATGCCGATATTGTGTTGGTCAGTCCTCAAGCTCGGAACACCCAAAATTTGAGTACATTTTCACGCCGCAGGTTATATCAGTCTAAGGATATTGCGGGTGTCGATTCGGCTGAAGCCTTTTATTCTAATATCATCACTTGGAAAAATCCCGATAGTCGCAAAGAAACTTCCGTACAGGCGATCGCCTTTAATCCTGAAAAGCCAGCCTTGAATCTGCCTGAAATTAATCAGCAACTTGACAAAATTAAAATTCCCGATCAGGTGTTGTTCGATCGCAAGTCCAGAGGAGATTACAAACAAGCGATCGCGATCGTCGAACAGGGTAAATCCGCTCAAACCGAAGTCGATCGACGTAATGTGTTAATTACAGGGCTGTTTAGTCTGGGCGCATCCTTTGGAGCCGATGGCATTTTGGTGGTTAGCGATCAAACCTTTCTCCGTTTCTTTCCCAAACGCGATGCAGCAAGTATCAGTTTAGGACTAGTTAAAGTCAAGTCTGGCTATGACCCTAAGCAAGTTGCCACCGAGTTAAAAGCCTATTTGCCCAACGATGTCCGCGTCCTCACCCATGCCGAATACATTGAATTTGAAGAGAGCTTTTGGAAGACTGAAAGCCCGATTGGATTCATTTTTGGGTTAGGAACGGGGATGGCGTTTGTGGTGGGGGTGGTAATTGTTTATCAAGTTCTATCCACCGATGTTAATAGCCACATTAAGGAATACGCCACCTTTAAAGCGATGGGCTATCGCAATCAATATTTGCTAGCGATCGTTTTTGAAGAGGCAATCATTCTCGC
>CAIJEA010000212.1 GCA_903819605.1 uncultured cyanobacterium
AAGTTTATACATCTGACGAAATAGAAGAACTGGCTCCACCACAGATGATTTCGCGACTTGCTTCAGTTCCCATTTTAGGGATTTTGCCCTATGTAAAGGATTTGAGCAATATTTCGCAACTTGCTCTTGCGGCTTCAGAGTTAGACATAGAAAGAATTCTGATTTAGTAATCATCCTCACGTAGCGAGATACATTACTAGTGATATAAATGAAGCTATGTACGATCGCCTTACTTCTGTAGCTTATCTCAAGCAAATTTCTACCGATCTCCAAAATCCCGATCGCGGTGAAATTGTGGCGACTTTGGGCGATCGCTCGATTATCTTGGGGCGCGATCCTAATTGTGAAATTGCGATCGATATCAATATCTATGGCTCGGTATCGCGTCGTCATGCTGAGATTCGTCCAATCTTTGCGAGACAAAGGTTTGAGGGTTGGGAAATTTGCGATCTCGATAGCGCTAATGGCACATTTATTAATAAGCGACGCTTATATAGTTGTTACCCACTTAAACATGGCGATCGCATTCAGTTGACTCAAGATGGTCCACAGTTTGTATTTGAGCTAGAGTCTAACCCTGAGACAACTTTAGAAACAGAATTTAGCAATCGTCCGCGATCGCAAATTACGAGTATCACTTTTACTAAGTTATTACCAATTTTTTCAACAGGTAACGATCTGTGGAAACAAGCCTATCTCTTACCAGGAATCGCGACAGTGGGCTTTGTGGTGATGATGTTTGCGTTTTTGGGACAAACGCAATTATTTAACTTGACGATCTCGGTATATATCAGCCTCGCCGCCTATTATTTTGTCTATCAACTTTGCGGAAAAAAGAAGCCTTGGTGGGTAATTTTAGGGGCGGCAATATTTACGGCAATGATTCTAAGAAGCCCTATTTTAAATATTTTTCTGTGGTTCTTTTATAAGGTTTTACCTGGAACTGCCCCGACGGGTCAGGTAAATTTTATTAGCGTTTTGATAGCTATGTTTTTTGGTGCTGGCTTGATGGAAGAGTTGCTCAAGTCTTTGCCCGTGTTTGCGCTCTGGTTTATGGGATTACGATTGGGCAAGAAATGGCGATCGCGTGCGGGTATCAGTGAGCCATTAGATGGAATTTTAATTGGAGCTGCTTCAGCGATCGGATTCACATTAACGGAAACTTTAGGGCTATATGTACCAAGCATTGTCCAAAGTATTACTAGTCAAGCTGGTAGTACGGAAATTGCGGAGCTAACAGGTTTGCAATTGTTGATTCCTCGTGTGCTTGGCTCAGTGGCGGGACATATGGCGTATAGCGGTTATTTCGGCTATTTCATCGGTCTGAGCATTATGAAGCCTTCCCTCCGTTGGCAGATTCTTACAATCGGATATCTCAGTTCTGCTTTTCTTCATGCGCTCTGGAATACAAGCGCCTTAGTAAGTTTTTGGCTATTGGCAATAGTCGGCGGTATTTCCTATGCGTTTCTCGTTGCCGCAATTCTCAAGGCACATAGTTTTTCTTCAAAGGTCTAATCTAAAGCCGATATTGTCGATAGACCTCACTTGCCGCCCGATGCAATAGGGAATGTCGATAAACTAGCGATCGCATGTCTTCACAATAACCACCGCCAATTACGCAGGCGACAGGAAATCCTTGAGAAATACAGGTACTCAAAACCTGCATATCGCGCCGATAGAGTCCCGCATCGGTAAGAGCAAGTTTGCCTAAGCGATCGCCTATATGCGGATCAACACCTGCATCATAAAGAACTAAGTCGGGCTGAAATTCCGTTAATAAATCAGGTAAATATTCAGCAAGAGTGCGTAAGTATTCATCGTCTTCCATGCCCTCACGTAAGGGAACATCGCGATCGCTAATTTGTTTAACCGATGGAAAGTTAATCTGGCAATGCATCGAGAAGGTAAACACATCTGGCTCTTCCTGAAAAATTAGAGCAGTGCCATCGCCTTGATGCACATCCAAATCAACAATTAATATTTTCTTGACTAAACCTTCTTTGCGTAAAACTTGGGAGGCGATCGCCAGATCGTTAAATATACAAAATCCAGAACCATAGCTAGGAAATGCGTGATGGGTTCCCCCTGCGGTATTGCAAGCTAATCCATGAGCTAAGGCTAATCGTGCGGTTAATAATGTTCCACCAACAGCGATTCTTGTCCGATAGGCAAGTTCGGGACTCCAAGGCAATCCGATGCGACGTTGGGCTTTAGGGTCTAGATTGCCTTGCCAATAAGCGTTCACATATTCGCGATCGTGTACTAAGGCGATCGCATCTAAATCTGGTAACTTTGGCTGAAAAAATTGCTCAGGTCGCGCCACGCCATCCGTCAGTAACATCTCGTACAGCAAGCGAAACTTTTCCATCGGAAATCGATTGGTATTAGCGATCGGCGCGACGTAATTGGGATGATAGATAAGCGGTAAATCCATGATTCCTAACAAAAGAAGAAAGAACCGTGCGTTGCACGGTTCTTTCTTCTATACTTTCGCTAACTGGTTGCTCTTAATCACTTCTGCGGCACACATCTTGCCCGAAAGCGTTGCACCTTCCATGCTGTCGATGTAGTCCTGCATCGTATAGCTTCCAGCGAGGAAGAAGTTCTTTACAGGTGTTGCTTGAGTAGGACGGAATGGATCTTTGCCTGGGGCTTCACGATAGAGCGACTGCGCCAGTTTA
>CAIJEA010000213.1 GCA_903819605.1 uncultured cyanobacterium
AAGGGATAGCGATCGCCATTTCCGAAGTATTTGCTAACTTGGTCATGACGCGATTTAAACTGAACCGTCGTTTAGCCTGTCCAAACTTACCTTCAATTTGATTACGAACCTTAGCATCTTCGAGAGTTTGCTTGAGAATAGCCTCCAAATCATCGACTACAGGTCTGACCCCTTATGACACTGATTATCCCATAGTTTGCTTTGATGAAAGCTCTAAGCAATTAATTTCTGAAGTCAGAACACCTATACCCGCATCAACAGGACAAGTCGAACGCTATGACTATGAATATCAACGCGAGGGCGTTTGTAATTTGTTTATGATGTTTGAGCCTTTAGTGGGATGGCGACATGTGGTTGTGACTGACCATCGTACCCAAATTGATTATGCTTACCAAATCAAATACTTGGTTGACCAACGTTATCCCCATGCCATCAAGATTCGGCTGGCTCAAGACAACCTGAATACTCACGTTAAAGCATCTCTTTACAAGGCTTTTTTGCCTGCTGAAGCCAGAAGAATTCTCGACAAAATCGAGTTTCATTACACCCCTAAACATGGCAGTTGGCTCAATATGGCGGAAATTGAGTTGAGTGTTTTAAATCGGCAGTGTCTCGACCGCCGTATTCCTGATAAACATCTGTTGATTCAGGAAATCTCGGCATGGGAAAATCGCATGAATTCTCTCTCTTGTATAGTCAACTGGCAATTTACTACTGCTGATGCTCGCTTTAAATTGCATCGCCTCTATCCGTCAATAATTGCTTGACTCTCTACTAGGGTAACGCTGACCATGAATGCGCCCAAGCATATTGCCTCGATCTCATATTCTACTAGATTCATGATTATGTGCTAGTAAGTAAGTTTTCAAAGGTATAAAGATTAAATCCGAATTAAATCCAATCATGTCTATATGTCGAGAACGATCTTTGTGGTCTTAGGTTTAGAAATACAAATTAGAACTGAATTGCTTTCGACTGAAGCAGTTGGTCTTTCTTCATATTCGACTTCTCCTTCGGAAATTTTGCAAGCACAAGTACCGCATACGCCAACTCGGCAGCTATGGTCTGGATAAACGTCATTTGCTTCCGCAAACTCTAAAATCGATCCTTGGTCGGGATTCCAATGAATAGTCTTACCAGATCTACTGAAAACAACTTCAATAGCATCGGGATTTTTATTTTTAGAAATTATTTCTTGAGGTTGCTCGGATTTCTTGGGCTTAGCCTTAGCAAAGGATTCAAATAGAACGTTCTTGTCTGAAACGCCCCATTCTCTCAATCCATCTCTGAGAGAATCCATGAATGAAGGCGAACCGCACAGAAAATAATCGGCGACGGAAGAACCGCATAATTTTTCCATTTCTGGAGCAACTACGTTCTTAATCAAATTTGCATCAACATAGCCTTTGTGTTGGTACTGTCCTTCATCAGCAGGGGTAGGACGACTATAACTATAAGCGATATGCAGGTTAGGATTGCGAGTGGCGATCGCATTGACTTCATCGCGAAAGGCGTGGAGACTGCCATCCCTTGCCCCATGTAAAAACCAGATGTGCCTTTGTGGATTGAGTAAGGTAGCCGCTTTAGCCATGCTAATCATCGGCGTAATACCAACACCATTACTAATTAAAACTGCTGGTTGGGTGCTATCAAGATCCAACACGAACTTACCCGCAGGAGGCTTAGCCGCAATTATGGAGCCTTCATGAATGCTATCGTGCATGAAATTAGAGGCAATTCCTGCGGGAGCGATCGTATCGGGAGGAGCGGGTTCGCGTTTGATCGATAGCCGATAATAATCAGGCGATCCTAAATAATCGGAAAGCGAATAGGTGCGAATTATCGGTTTTAGTTGTTCGGGAATATCTAGCTGAATTGTTAAAAATTGTCCTGGTATATGATTGGGGATACTTCCGCCATCTACAGGTTTTAGATAAAAAGACGTGATGCTTTCGCTCTCTTTGACTTTGCGATCGATTACAAATTTGCGCCAATCTTTCCACTCTGCGCTAGACTCAATATCTTCAACTTGAAAAGTCGCAGATTTAGAAGCAATCGATCTGCTTTTTCCATTGGCAATGCCCCCAATTGCACCGATCGCTGCGCTTGCTAGAGATGCATAAACTATTAATTTGTGGGTAGCTTCATTTTTGGGATTGAATAAGTACAGGGAAGCAGTAACTGGAATTGTTACTAAAGTACTTAAAAACAGCCCCGATGTTATTGCCCTATATAGAGGGTTTGAAATTTCCCTAATCTCTTCTAACATTGTCAAGTTCCATCGATAATCTTATAGTTTTAAATTCAGCGATAACCCTGAAGATGACAAGCACTGACAAAATCACATTTAGATAGAATGTTGTCACTAGTTATTGGGGCTTAAACCAAAAGAACAAGTCTCTCGAACCAGTAATGCCCTGCCCGAAAAATAGGAGAGTTGCGAAAATATTCAATATAATATGTACTTTTCTCCAGCGATTTTGGCGATCTTGATATATATCTTGAACGATCGCTACTGAAAAAATCATCAGTAATGCTGCGGCTATACCATAATAGTAATGGGAAATGAACCACTCGCTATCTTTTCGATAAATCTCTGGTTGAGAACCGATGACAATAAGTCCCATGCCTGCTAGGGTAGCAAAGGTTCCACGCCATAATTTACTAGTTGCCCGATAGAGAAATACCATCGAAGCTATTGAGCCGATAAACAATAAGGCAACTAAGGCAACCCGAAATGGTTCTTTAGTCAAACTATCATGAGCTATCATCTTTGAGACTATTGGAAACCCCATCCCTAAAAGTGCTACTCCCACTACCGAACCAGTCAGCCAGTAGCCTATTGCGAGATGTTCCGAACCGACAGTTGGAGGGATTTTACTCTTGACTCCACTTACAGATTGTAATCGCCGCTGTCGGGCTAACCAAGAACGATTGAGCGCGATACCAATTAATGGGAATACGATCGCGATCGCGATCGTCGGATGTAACAAAGTAAAAAAATATTTTAGTTCCATAGAACGAGGCAATTAAATTTCAAGTTCAAACTGTAATACCATAACGGGTTTCACTTTGCTTATGACAAAATGAAACCCGTTATAAGTTTAAATAAAATTATTTAACTTCGCTTGGAGCGAAATTAACGATCAAACCTTTCTTAATTGCAACTACCACGTCATAGGTCGTACAGAGTGAGATCGTGGTGTCATCTTTCTTGCTGTAAAGGTTAACTACCATACCAGCACCACCAACTTGAATACCAATCGGGGTAAGGTCTTTTGCATACAGTTTACGAAGCAAATCACCACTGCCTGGTTTCCCCTTAATTGGTGTAATTTGATCGATTTTCTCTTGACTTGTTAGAGCTTGAGCAATCTTAACTTCTTGGACTGATGCTTGGGCTGCATTAGGATTAAGTAATTGTACGGGAACTGTGGAAGCGGCAACCATAGTCGCGATCGCGGTTGTAGCTAATAAAGATGTAAGTTTCATGATCATGATTTCCTTTAGACTGTTGTAAGTTAGATGTGAGGCGCTTTAATTACGCACTCTTAATCTCAACTTCTATATCATCAGCGATCGCCCTGAAACGAAACTGAAGCCAACTTATTGGTTATCTAAATTTAGAATTAAATATTATGAGGGTAAAACTCAGCTTATCCTCAGTTAAACCTTACATAGTGTTCGACAGGTGGAGATCGCTAATTTATAGTTCTTTTTTAGAACTATAAAATCCATTGCCCCGTATAGGCCTATTATTTAGATTAAAAATGCGCTCTATTTGGTGCTTCGCACTGTACAACCGATGAAGAAAGTTATGAATTTACAGAAATTTTTAGATCGCATTCCTAGCTCAATATATCTAGCGATCGCTGTATTAATTTTTGCCGCATCAAACTCCTTCACGCGGATAGTCACTGACATTGGGCAACATAATTTGATTGATGGGAGAAATCCGATCTCACTTTGTAATGTTTTGTTTGTCGGCAATATTTGCGCTTTGGGATTAATGATTCCACTTTTTTATCGAGATTGGAAACCAAGTATTCTGAAAGCGATAACTCGTAAAGATTGGATTGGTTTAACGATTACTAGCATTTTAACGGGCGCGATCACCCCTGCTTTAACGTTTACTGCCCTTGGCAATACTAATGTCGCAAATGTTGTTTTAATTGGTCGTATTGAGCCAATTTTAACTCTGGTACTAAGTGTTGTGCTGCTAGGATTGCGGGTTGATGGTTGGACAGTTGCAGGTTCTTTAGTTTCCTTCGCTGGGGTAGTTGTGGCTGTGCTTTTAGGGGGCGCAGGAAAGATGATGACAATGGGAGGATTCCAAATTGGTACTGGGGAAATTTTTGTGGCGATCGCCGCCGTAATCACTTCTATTTCAAATATCAATGCCAAATTTCAATTACAATCTATGCCGTTAGGGATTTTTACAATCTATCGCAATTTTATCGGAACTGTAATCTTTTTTCTCTTAGCTAGCATTCTTTATGGAGTAGAACATTTTGCGGATGTCTGGACTCCTTTTCTTTGGAGATGGATGCTACTCTATGCCCTAGTGATTGCTGTTATAGGTAGACTTTGCTGGCTATTAGGTTTAAAAAAATCAACACCAACGGAACTCAATTTAGCAAATTTATTGAACCCTATTCTCACGATCTTTATGGCTTATTTGATTTTAGGTCAAATCCCAACCCTAGCTCAATATCGGGGATTAGCATTATTAATCATTGGGGCAATTCTCAGTTTTGTTGGCAATCTTCAGCAGGGAAAAATTAATCGCCAAGTACCCAAACCAACGACTATGGAGAAAATGGATATGATTACTGGCTTTAAAGGGGTTTGATATCTCTCCAAAACAAAGCGATCGCTACGCAGGCAATTTCTCCTTCTGAATTGCTTATTTGAATTGCTTAATTGCTGAGCCGCATGACGTAACCGACACCTCGGACAGTTTGAATTAGGCGGCTGGAATTATCAACCTCCAATTTCTGTCGCAAAGTGCGAACATAGACTTCAATGACATTGGAATCACCACCAAAGTCATAACCCCAAACTTTTTCTAAAATTTGATCGCGGGTCATAACCTGTTGACGGTGAACCATCAAATATTCTAATAACTCAAACTCACGCACTGTTAGCTCGATCGATCTTCCCGATCGCAATATTTCACGGGTACGGCGATTTAAACTTAAATCCTCAAATTCGAGCATATCGCTATCTTCATCTTTAGTACGGCGTAAATTAGAGCGAATTCTGGCAAGCAATTCTTCAATACTAAATGGCTTAATCACATAATCATCCGCACCAGCATCTAACCCCGCCACGCGATCGCTAATCTCATCTCTAGCGGTGACTAAAATAATAGGAACTTTGCTACCTGTAGAGCGCAATCGCCGACAAATCTCTACTCCTGTCAATCCTGGCATCATCCAATCCAGAATCACTAAATCAGGGGGAATCTGTCGAGCTTGAGTTAGTCCGTCTAAACCATTGTGAGCCATGTTCACCTGATAGCCTTCGCAAGTTAATTCCATCTCGATAAATTGCGCTAATTTGGTATCGTCTTCGATTAAGAGAATTTTGGCTGACATAAATTTATAAGTAGATTAATCGCTAACTACGGAAGATTTGAGGATAATTTTAAAGATACTACCTTCACCTATTTGAGAATACACATTTAAAGTTCCGCCCATGCCATCTACCAAAACCTTAGCGATCGCTAAGCCCAAACCCACCCCACCTGTGTCGCGATTGCGAGAGCGATCGACACGATAAAAGGGGTTGAAAATATAGCGTTGATCTTCAAGTTCAATACCACAGCCGCGATCGCAAATACTTATCGCCACATAATCTCCTAAATTTTCCAATCTAATCGTAATCGCCTTGTCCGAGTATTTCAGTGCATTATCAATAAGCCTTAACAAAACTTGTTCGAGTCGCTCGGCATCTGCCAGCACGGAAATATTTGTTTCCTCAGATTCAACTATTATTTCTCGCGGCTTGCCCAGATGCGACTTGTCCAGATGCGATCTGTCCAATTGCGAAATGGCGATCGCCTCTGATATCAAACCATGCAATGCTACTGGTTCGCGGCGCAAACAAATGGCATGATTGTCTAGCCTTGCTAGCTCGATAGATTCTTGCAATAATTGAATGGTATGCTTCATCTCTAGCATTGCAATTTCTAGAGCTTCTTTTTGGAGATTGGTGAGGTTTTCATTACGGCGTTGTATGCTTTGCATATAGCCATATACTAGAGTTAAAGGCGTTCTCAACTCATGGGAAAAGTTGCCAATTAGCTGCCTTTGTTGGGTTTGAACTTCAGTAAGACTGACCATCGGCTTTTTTGCAGATGATTCACTCGCAGTAGTTTTTGAGTTCTGAAAAGGAGCGTCACTCATATCAATCACATTTTTATCAAAAAATTAGCGACCGGTAGAGCCCGTCAACTCCCCAAAACCGTTAAGCTAAAACATGTAAGTCGAAAATCAATATTAACAATTATTACTTTTCTCAACTGATTGAATATGATTTATCTTTAAGCAATTAATAAGTAAATGCTGAGTTTTAGCTAAGTAGATTTTCATGAAATACCCTAACCATCTTTACCAACATATCCTGAAGTTAGTTAAAGTATTTCTAAAAAATATTCTAAAAAATATTAAGCGCGCCATTTCAGCCCTGCGTCCTCAGAATCGAGATCGCATTAAAAAACAACAGCGAACCTTAGAAGTGTTGTCTTCGCTCAGTTATCGTACTGGTGAACTAAAAGGATATTTACAACTAGTAGCAAGTAGCGTTAGTGAATTACTGGACTTAGACTGGGCTATTGTCACCTTAAGTCGAGAGGGATTTGGTGGAGTTGCAGCCAGTTCTATTGACTTGGGTGAGGCAGCAGAACAGCAATTTGAGCTTCATGGCACGCTCTCAGAAAGTGTAATTAAGTGTGGTCGTTGTCTATTTGTAGAAAACACTTCCATTTTCAAAGAATATGGCGTAACACCTGAGGGATATTTAGCTTATTTAGGTGCGCCATTAAGATTGCCAAATGGCGAGATTATTGGTACGGTTTGTTCGTTTAATCGGCGATCGCGCAAATTTACCGAAGAAGAAATGCAATTAGTGGAAATCTTTGCTGAACGTGCCGCTACGGCGATCGATAACTATAACCTGTATCAACAACAGCAAGAAATCAATCTAGCGTTGCAAGCTGAGATTAGAGAGCGCCAACAAGTAGAGCAAGCATTACGAGAAAGTGAAGAGCAATTGCGACAGATTGCTGAAAATTTAGAGCCGTTGGTTTGGATGTATTCCCATGATGGACAGCCGATATACATGAGTCCAATGTTTGAGAAAGTGTGGGGAATTCCCATTGAAAGATGGTATGAAGACGGAACAGTTTGTCTGAATGCAATACATCCTGAAGATCGCGAGACTGTATCTTTAGCTTTTAAGCAAATGTTTACTCATAATAGCAATTATAATCTCGAATATCGGATTGTCCGTCCAGATCGTAGCATCAGAATTATTCGCGATCGCGCCTTTCCGATTGTCGATGAATCTGGCAAAGTATATCGGATTGCAGGGATTGCCGAAGATATTACCGATCGTCAGCAAGAACAAGAGCGCACGATTAGGGCAATGGAAAGACTCTCAGAGATTGGCGAACTAGCGACCACAATTGTCCATGAAGTTCGCAATCCTCTCACCACAGTAATGATGGGATTAAACTTTTTTGAACGGATGGAATTGTCAGAGAATGCTAGGAAACGATTGATGCTGGCTTTAGAGGAAGCCGAGCGGTTGAAAAAGCTTTTAAATGAAATCCTTCTCTACGCAAAGCATGAAGTCATTCAATTTGTACTCATCGATCTCAATGAATTAACTCTGAATGTAATTGAAAATATTGCTAGCACGCAAGAGGCTATTAACAAGCAAATATGTTTTGAGCCATTATCTGAGCCAATTCTCATTCATGGAGATAAAGATAAGTTAAAGCAAGTCTTGATTAATATATTGCAAAATGCTTGTGAAGCCGTGCCAGAAGGAAAGCCAGAGGGAGAAAAAATCTCTGTATATTTTTCCTCTTTAACTAGCACTCAGCAGATCTGTTTGCATGTTCATAATGGCGGCGATCCCATTCCAGCCGAGCTTTTACCTAATTTAACGAATCCCTTCATGACGACTAAACCTTCGGGTAATGGACTAGGATTGGCGATCGTCAAAAAAATTGTCGAAGCCCACGGCGGTAAATTAGAGATTGAATCTTCGGCGATCGCAGGGACGATCGTTAAGGTTTTATTGCCGACGGATACAGATCCTGAACGACATCATTCCTAGTCTCAACGCAGAATTACTGCAAAGAATCAACAAGGCTGTTGCTAAATTCTAAACTATTCTACTCACTACTTAACACCATAGTCAGACACCCAAGGATTAAGCTTGAATTCATTTGTAAAATATTCGATAAAACAACGCACCTTTGCAGGGATAAAGCGTCCTCGGCGATAGACAGCATAAATTGGTAGGGATATGGGCTGATAATCCTTGAGGATTACTTGCAAATCTTCAGAATGGATAAGATTCCCCAGAACCCAAACAGGGCAAACCGCAATTCCCAAACCTGATAAAATCGCCTCCCGAATTCCATTAGAACTATCTACTTGCAAATTACCCTTCACCACAACTTGTGTCGTGCCACCCGTCGGAAGTTGAAAGTGCCAATTATTGCCCGTCGTTAGATTGGAATAGACAATGCAGTTGTGATTGACTAAATCCGCAGGTGTTTTCGGCTCTTCGCGATCGCGAAAATAATCAGCAGAAGCAATGGTCACGCGGCGGGTGACCCCTATTCGATGCGAGATCAAGTTGGGATCGCGTACCTCCCCGATCCGAATGGCAAGATCGATGCCCTCTTCGAGAAAATCGACAAAGCGATCGCTTATTGATAGATCTAGTTGCAAATTGGGGTAGCGATTGAGAAATCCCTTTAGATAAGGAATGATTTGGTACTGTCCAAAGGCAACGGAGCAATTTACGCGTAACTTCCCAACTAGGTTTTGGCGCTTACCTACACTAGCGATCGCTTCCGAAGCAGCATCCAAAAGCAATTGGCAATGCTCTAAAAATCGCTCTCCCTCCTGCGTTAGCTGAAGCTTGCGCGTCGAACGGGTTAAGAGTTGCACGTCCAAATACTCTTCGAGGGCTGCAATTTGTTTACTGATCGCAGGCTGAGTAGTGTCGAATTCCCGTGCTACCGCTGAAAAGCTCCCCGTTTCCACCACACGCACAAAGCTTTTAATGCAATCGAGGCGATCCATAGGCTTATTTATTCCAAATAAGAATAAATCATATTCCATGTTACCGTCTTATCAAACGTATTTGAATAAGTTAATGTTAGAGACATAGAAAGCAGGTGAGACAAACACCAGCTAAGAACTCCCAAGAATCAAGTTTCTCAATCCAAACAAAGCAAACTCAAATCAAACTGGAGATTATTATGAACATTCAAGGATCGATCGCATTTGTGACTGGGGCAAATCGTGGCATTGGTAAAGCTGATGTAGAAGCGCTAGTCAAAGCAGGCGCAAGCCGCATTTACGCTACAGCCCGTTCGATTGAGTCGCTTAAGGATATCGTCGCGATCGCCCCAGATCGAATTATTCCCATTGCCTTAGATATTACCGATCCCGAACAAGTGAATGAAGCGGCTCAAAAGGCTCAAGATGTAACGCTCTTAATTAACAATGCTGGCGTGTTGGGTGCTGGTGGCTTATTTGTTGAGAATAGTGTTGAAACAGCTCAGTGGGAGATGAATACCAATTACTTCGGTACTCTCTCGATGGTTCGTGCTTTTGCTCCGATTTTGAAGAAGAATGGTGGCGGCGCGATCGTCAACATTCTATCGGTGGTGTCTGTTGCGAATGCCCCTGTCTTTAGTTCCTATAGTGCTTCTAAAGCTGCGCTCCATTCTTTAACTCAAGGTATTCGTGCCGAACTTGCCTCACAAAGAACGCAAGTGATTGGTGTATTTCCTGGCCCAGTGGATACGGATATGGCGGATGCAGTTCCAATGGATAAAATAGCTCCGCTTGAAGTTGCTAATTTGATTCTGCAAGCAGTCGAGAATGGCATTGAAGATGTTTATCCCGATCCAGTTTCTCAAGGTGTATTCTCCGAAATTCAGGTTCCTCTCAAGGCTGTCGAGAAGCAGTTTGCTGGTTGGTTGCCTCAATAATGACAGTATTTTTATTATGGGCGGTGCGAAACACCACCCATAATGGCTTCTATATCGCTACCCAAATTAATTCTATGAAACTGAAAACAGTTCTTGGTAGTTTTCGTACTGAATTTTTAAATAAGGTTCCTGAGAGTATAGCTGCAACGATGGAACAGGCAGCCAGACAACTCGCCTAAGACTATGCTACAAAATCCTTACTTAAGGTCGGCGATCTCGCACCAGATTTTGAATTACCCAATGCTTTGGGCAAAAAAATCAAGCTTAGCGATCGCCTGCAACAAGGTGCAGTAATTCTTACTTTTTATCGCGGCAAATGTTGTCCCTATTGCAATCTAGAGCTTCGCGCTTATCAGCAAATTTTGCCGCAGATTAAAAGATGGGGCAAAAGGGGAATTCGGAAAAAATCAGATGCTAAGGCTGAAACCGTCTCTCAGAGACACTGCTACATGATGGAAATTATGCCTTTAATTTATAGTTCAATAGCATCGGCGGCTGACTCAAATTTCTTTATCCAATAAAAGGCTATAAACATATTTTTGAAATTCCTTCTATGTATAGCTTTTATGGTTATCTTGCAGGTTTTTACACGTATCCTAGATCTACACTTTTAGATGAGATATAAAAATGTTCAAGCGCCTTTCTCAAATCAGTCGCTGAAAGTACTGTTATATATTGCTCTTAAACCTGTCGTGATAGAATCGTTGCCATACCGAATTTTGATTAATTCTGGAGCGGAAAGCTAGTTTTTTGCCATAAATCCTGAGTACAAAATAGCAAGAAACACGAGACCTATTCCTCCCATAAAAATGGAGATAATCCATACCCCTAGGTTTTCCCACAGAAAAAAGCCCGGCTCAAGACAAGAGATGCTTGGTGAATTTGGATTGTAAAAGACTTTTACATGACTACCTGTCAAATATTTGGAAACCCTAGCTCCAGCATTATTGCTATCGGTGCTTTCAAAATAAAATGCAATGGTTTTATTCGTATAGACATTTTGAACCACAGAATATTCATAGACTACCTCAGGAGTATACGAATATCCATTTTTTGTTTTTGATGAATTAATATTGGAACTGATAACCTTTCCGTTAACGCTTCCCCAACTTTGGCTGAGATAGCCTTCCAGTAAATTGTTGATTACCGCAAAAGAGCCTGAAACTGCAAGAAATAATAGTCCTGTTCCCATTAGGAGCAAGATAATTTGCATAAATTTATTATTCTTGAACATATCTAATGTGGTCTCAAATTTAGTATTGTGGGGTGCGACAACGATTCCTTCATTTCGATGGTGGTATGGGTATAGAGTAGTGGCATTATTTAGACCTAGTCCTTGCTACCTAACCTGATTGGTATTTAGATATTCATCAAGATACAGAGGAGATTATGTACTTAGATGGAAGACATATCATAAAAAACTGAGTAATGTTAATAAC
>CAIJEA010000214.1 GCA_903819605.1 uncultured cyanobacterium
GAAAAAGGCTCGATCCATCGCGATATCAAACCCGCCAATATCATGGTACGCAAGTCCGATCAGACTTACTTTTTGCTAGATTTTGGTGCGGTGAAGCAGGTCGCGGGTGCTGCTCAAGGTCAAAAATCCACAGGTATATTCACCCCAGGGTATGGCGCACCTGAGCAGATGCGCGGCGATACGGTGTTTCCTGCCACCGATCTCTATGCTTTTGCGGTCACCTGTCTCTTTTTGTTAACAGGCAAGCAGCCTGAAGAATTATTTGATGTCAGCTACAACAAGTGGCAATGGGATCGATTTGTGAAGCTGAGTCCCAATTTTAATGATGTCTTGCATAAGATGTTAGAGACTGCGCCAAGCGATCGCTTTAACTCCGCATCCGCAGTTCTTCAAAGTCTGAGTGCAAATACCCCTGCTCCTACACCAGCAAAAGCATCGCATAAGGCGAGTATTCAAGTCCCTGCTCCTATTGCTTCTGCTAGCGCGATTAATGCTCCTCCAGTACCAAAACCGATCGCGGTGCGATCGCAAAAAACTCCTTGGATCTTATCTGCACCAATTTTCACTCAATTCATTGCGGCTTTTTTGCTTGGTGTGGAAGCGATGCTTTTATGGCAAGTAAGTACAACGGTAGGAATAGCTTTAATTGGAACTCCTGCAAATTTAATCGCTTTTGCAGTTGTTTTACTAGGCGTTATTTTGCTCAGAATTAGTTCCATTCTAGATAATAAAGATCTATTTGTATTTGTAAATTTATTGAGCCTCGCGGCAGTATGGGGAGTGCAAACTTTTGCAAAAATCCCTCAATTTCAGAGCTTACCCCATTGGATCGATATTGCTCAATATTGTGGCATTGCAGGATTTAGTGCGATCGCGCTCATGGCAGCCTTTCGCCTCATCTTCCAATTACTCTATTCGTTGCTGTGAACTTTCTTTGCAAATGATAAAATCAAGTAACAGGCTCAAGCTTTACTGAGTAACTATGGATGCTTTAACTATCAGCCTAGAATCTGTAATCGATCTCACCGATGAGCAGTTCTTTCAACTTTGCCGCAAAAATAGCGACCTCAGATTCGAGCGCAATGCTCAAGGAGATATTACAGTCATGGCTCCAGAAGGTGGCGAGACAGGGATGCGTAGTGCTAGCATCACCACCGATCTAGCTATTTGGAATCGCCTAACTAAGCTAGGTTTTACCTTTGGCTCATCCACAGGTTTTAAGCTTCCTAATGGTAGCGATCGCTCTCCTGATGCATCATGGATTTTAAGGTCACGATGGGAAGCTTTAACACCAGAACAGCGTTCGAGATTTGCGCCCATTTGTCCAGATTTTGTAATTGAGTTAATGTCTCCTAGTGATAACTTGAAAGTCACACAAGCAAAGATGCAGGAATATCAAGACAATGGCGCAAGGCTAGGTTGGCTAATTAATCGCAAAGATCGCGAAGTGGAAGTTTATCGCATTGGAAAGCCTAAAGAAGTTTTGTCAAATCCAATTTCTCTGTCTGGGGAAGATGTTTTACCTGAATTTATTTTGAGCCTTTCAGAAATTTGGTAATAACCCAACAGCCAGTGGCGCACGCGGAGCTTACGCCACTGGCTGTCGGTATAGGCTGCATAAGTACTTATCAAATGTGAGAAAATAATGGATAATTGCTAGAAATATGCAGTCTAGAGGCAAAAATGCAGGAACAAGATTGGGGTGATGATGAACTGTGGATCGTAACCGCTAGCGATCGTCAAGAAACACAGCCGACTGGTCAAAAAAGTCCAACTCGCGATTTCAATCCTTATAACAATCCTACTAAGGCGACGGTATCGGGTGAGGAAGTCCAAGCTAGTCGTGTCAAAGCAGAGACTTTGGCAGTACAAATGTCTCAGTTTGTCAGGATTATTGGTCGAGTCTTTGCTACGGCGCAACAACAAATCGATCCACTTGCTGGACTGCAATTGGATGAGATTAAGCTTGCCGTAGAGATTTCGGGTAAGGGTGAAATTAAGCTCTTAGGTACTGGTATCGAGACATCTGGGAAAGGGGCGATCGAGTTAAAATTTAAAAGGATCGATCCATCTAAATAAATAATGGGTAAAAAGAATCATGAAAAATCAATTAACACAATAGCGATCACAAATCCAACGCTTAATACTTTGATTGCAGAGTTAGGGGTTGAATGTCAGAGGGTAATCACGCTGGTGCATCAACTGCAATTACCGAATATTAGCGATCTCCAAAAGGTTGATGTATTGGCAGAGTTAAATGCTTCTATAATTCATTTGCAGTCTCATTGTGACGACGATCTACAAGAGCTAATTGCTGACGAGTTAGAAAGTATCACTGATTGAATCGCAATTCAAAAATAACTAAGAACTTATAGTCAGATATGGCAAGAAATTGCGCGGTAATTGTTGGAATCAATGATTATGATGAAATTTCGCCTCTGAAGTATGCCAAAAGTGATGCTGAGAGGATGCGTGATTTTTTCATGCAGGATTTGGGCGTTAGTCAGGACGATCTGTACTTTTTTACCGATGACTCGCCGCGCAATGCTCAGGGGCGCAAAACTCAGCCGACCTATGGCACGCTCAAGTCTTTCTTAGGTGATCGCTTTGAGAATCCCTTTCTATCGGCAGGGGATACGCTGTGGTTTTACTTTAGCGGTCATGGGATGCCCTGTGAGGGGCGAGATTATCTTTTGCCTAGTGATGGTAATCCGCGTTCTATGCCTGCTTTGGGAATTGCGATTAGCGATGTGACGGAACGGTTGCGGCGGAGTGGGGCGGATAATGTGGTGATGTTGATTGATGCTTGTCGTAGTGATGGCGCGAAGAATGCGGGTATGGGTATCGGTGAGGAGAAGCAACAGGGTGTAATTACGTTCTTTTCTTGCAGTCCTTCGCAGGTTTCCTATGAGATTGATGAGATTGGGCAAGGGGCGTTTACAAATGTGTTGTTAGAAGCTTTGCGGATTCAGGGTGAGGGGAATTGTGCGACGGTGGAACGTTTTGCTAATTATTTGAAGGATCGTGTGCCGCAAGTGACGCAAAGGTACAAGCAGTATAGGCAAGTTCCCTATGTAAAAATCGAACCTGAAACCAAGTTACATTACCTTCTATTACCTAAGTTTGCCAATCTCACGGATATTGCTTTACTTCGAGAAAATGCACTTGAAGCTGAAAATGAGGGGGATTATGATTTAGCTTTTCAGCTATGGCTACGGGTAAATGTTGCGGCTGGTGGTTCAGATATGAAGGCAGTTAAAGCTTTTCAGCGTTTGGCTAATAAGCAAATGACTGATTCCTCATCTAAACCAATAGTCGTTACTAATATCTCTCATTGCAGAACTATTATTAGTGGAAATCAAACTATTAGTGGGGATAATATTGCAAAAGTTTCGCCCAAAATTGAACTGCGATCAGCTAAAGGTATCAACTACAGGGAATTAGAGCGTCTCTTACAGGCAAAAGAATGGCGTGAAGCAGATGAACTAACAGCAAAACTTATGCTGGAAGTCTCAGGTCAACCCAATTGGTTAGAGGAAGAGCATATCAATATCTTTCCTTGCAAAGATTTAGAAACAATTGACCAGTTATGGGTACATCATAGTAACGGCAAGTTTGGTTTTAGTGTCCAGAATAATATCTGGCTAGAGTGTGGCGGTAAAATTGGTCAGTTTGAAGAAGAAGTCTGGAAAAGATTTGCTGCAAAAGTTGGCTGGTATCATCCATCAAAAGACGAATGGAGAACTTACAAAGACTTTATGCAAGAAACTCAAAATTTCCAAAAAAGTCTCCCTGCAAGCTTACCTCGTTCTATATTTTGGGGTGAATTAGCTGTTGGATGGCTAGGAGCCATTTCCGCTCTTGGACATAAGCTGACGATCTGTTTAAGTTCCTTAGAATTACCTAGTGCTAAAGGGATTGATTATCGTGAATTAGAGCAATTACTCAAAGCTCAAGAATGGCGTAAGTCAGATGAACTTACGCATAAACTGATTTGTCAAGTAGCAGATCGTATAAAAGAAGGCTGGCTAGATATTGAGCATATCAATAATTTTCCTTATGAAGATTTACACACCATTGATCAGCTATGGGTAAATCATAGCAATGGTAAGTTTGGTTTTAGTGTACAGAAAAAACTTTGGTTAGCATGTGGAGGTAAAACTAGCGACTATGATATGGATGTATTTAAAAGATTTGCGGAAAATGTTGGCTGGTATCAAAGAAAAGGTGGATGGAGAACATACGACAAATTCATGAATGAAACTCAAAATGCTCAAAGCGCACTTCTCGCCAGTCTCCCCGCACTAGGTGAAGTGGGAGTTGTGTGGGATTGGACTTGGGTTACTAGAAGATTGCCATGCGCTCTTATTGCATTCAGAGAGTTCTAGTTCTAAACTATCTAAGGGAAAAAAGTTGGTTTTTCTTTGGTTGTCTACTATTACTCCAAGACTCCTAGCATGATGAGTATGACTTACAGGTACAGAAATCCACAAACATATTTCATAGATTAGTTAAAATAATTACAAACAATACTTTCCCACTCTCCCTTTAATATATGTTATGAATATTGTTTGGACTAAACACGCTGAAGAGCGTCAACAACAATGGCAGCAAAAGCGACCAGAACTTACCCATGAAGCAGTCGAAACAGTTTTGAGTTATCCTGAACAAGTAGTATCAGAAAATGATTTATCAATTGCACAATCTAAATTTGGGACAGGACTACTGAGGGTTGTATTCATCGAACTTGGAAACTCAAAAAGAATTCTGACATTTTATTGGACTAATCAAGTAAATCGATATTGGCAGGAGGAAAACAATGAAAGTTAAATATGATGCAGAAGCAGATATTCTCATTTTTATCTTGAAGGATGACTTTCCATACAATGCCATATCAGAACAAGGCGGCGTAATTGTCAGTTATAATGAAGCCAATGAACCCATTAGTATAGAATTCCTAAATGCTTCTAAGCGGCAACTGTTTAATCCTAGCGAAACAAATTTAGTTGTTTCAATTTAGTAAAAAAGCATGAACTTACACCTCGGTCAATAATTATTTAGTGATCGCTGATCGCGCTTTTTCTATACAACAACTAAAAACATGATGTATGAATCAAAGATTTTTTATCGCATTGTTGCCACCTGACACTATTCAAGATGAAGTTAAGGAAATTCAATATGATTTGCGCGATCGCTACAGCACCCAAGCCACCCTCAAATCTCCGCCTCACATTACGCTAATTCCTCCCTTTGAATTGTCAAGCGATCGCCTTGAGCCATTACAAGTTGAATTAGAGAAATTTGCCAAAACGCGATCGCCTTTTACAATTAACCTCTC
>CAIJEA010000215.1 GCA_903819605.1 uncultured cyanobacterium
AAAATTTTGAAAGCGTTGCTTCGCAACGCTTTCAAAATTTTCCTAGGTTTGGGTTTGAGCGCAAAGCGTTGTAAATGCCAACCGTCTTACATCTTAAGGTTTGAGACTTCGTAAGACGACTAATAGTTCCGAATCTTCGCGTTTGAAGATGGGTAAGAATTCAATATGCTTGTAGCGGACGATACCGTGAATATCGATAATGCAGTAGGCGCGTTTACTGCCAAACAAACTTGAAACACCATACTGTTTACACACTTCTTGATTGCGATCGCTGAGCAATGGAAACTGTAAACCTAACTTTTTAGAAAACTCAATGTGCTTAGCGATCGGGTCAGTACTAATACCAAGAATTTCTGCCCCTGCTTCACGAAATTTTGTCCAATCATCAGCAAAGCATTGCATTTCACTAGTGCAAAGAGGAGAAAAGTCGCTTGGATAAAATGCTAATACGACGTTTGTTTTACCTTCATAGCGGCTCAGTGTAATATCACCGCGATCGCTAGGCAAAGTAAAATCTGGAGCTTTTTGACCAACTTCGACAGACATAGAATTTCCTACATTACCTTTTGATTTGGGATTTAGACTGGAGCATAAGTACCTCGGCATGATTAAATAAAAAATCCAAAACCTGCACTGACCGCACAGCGGGCGGTGCAGGTTTCATGGTTTATATTTAATTGTGCATACCTACTTAATATTTATTTCGCAGCCACAAATAATTTTATAACAATCCCTACAATGGAACAGCTTGATATTCGCACTAATCATTTACTAACGGTCGAGCTATCTAGTGAACTCTATGCAGCGTTACTCGAAAAAGTCAAAATAACTGGGGAAACAGAATCAGAGTTAATTGCTAAAGGTTTACGACATATTTTAGCTAAATCAGATCGAAAATCTGACCTAGAGATCGAACAAGATCGCTTTGCCAGCTTAGAATCATCCTTAGAACAAAAACTCAAGCAATATGTAGAAACCTTAATTCAGGGAAGATTTGCTGAATTAGCAGCACTATCACCCAAGAAAAATCTTGACCTAATTCTGGAGAAAGACGATCGCAAACCATTTGCGCGAACTATGCCAATTCCGACAATTCGACCACTACAAGTAGGCGATCGCGTACTTGTACTCGAACCCGATAGTCCTTACTACATGGCAAAGTTATTAGTTGTCAGAACTAGCTTAATTCGAGCAACAGTCGAGACTGAGACAGGCGAAAAGACATTTTTAAAACGAGATCTACGGTTTGTAGAGACCGCAGTTGAATAAGAGAGTCGGCGCTTTGCGCCGACTCTCTTATGGGTTTTATTGTTGAGCTAAGGCTCTTACTTTCTGGGTTTTGGCAATATTTTGGGCGATCGCAAAACTTTAATCAACGCTAACCCTGAGATCGCGCTGTAGATAGCTCCCTGCAAGACATTTGCTAATATTGCTGAGTTGACCATATAGCCTAGGATTAGCCCAAAGGTACTGAGGGATAAAGCGATCGCACTAGCAAATAACCACAACCCCGCCGCCCGAAAAGATTTAAGTAGTTGCCATTGGCAGATACCCACGATCGCACCAATAATTGCAAAATCAATTAGCAAAATTGAGATCAATGGCAAATTAGGCAATGATTGCATCGATAGGGTTGGGATAAAAAACACAACCGCTAGTCCCAACACCCAACCAATTAAGGTCAAGGGCATCCACCAAGCTTCCTTAGCAAAGCGATCGCGTAAAACCACCGCTTGCATAAGTGATATACCAATACTCTGAAGTATTTCATTCAGAAAAATCCGCGATCGCCCATCGTAGGGTTCTTGCCAAACGATGATAGGCAACAAGGCACTACCGACAATATTGGCAATTAGCCATAGCCACCAAAAGCTCCATCCCACTTTTTTTGACATAGAAAATTTAGCAGCAGATTGACGATGTTTTGATATTTGACATTACACCATGGTAAAACCCAGAAAGCAAAAAGAGGAGTCTCGCTTCTCTTTTTACTTTCTAGGTTTTGTAATTGTTACTCCCTTCCCACCCAAGGAATAGGCATTATAAAGTGAATAATTAGTGGTGGGGGGGG
>CAIJEA010000216.1 GCA_903819605.1 uncultured cyanobacterium
TTCTGGGCATTATATAAAACCAGAATCAGTGGGGCGGCTCCACCGCCCCACTGATTCTGGAAAATCTGGATTGGTATCTTATTTTTTCGTAAGCCCCTAATCTATATCAGGTATAGCAACAGGGATAGCGATTTTCAAATGAGCACGTACTCATTTGAAAGCAAAAACTCAATCCCAGTATGGGTTTTGAGTTTTCATTTTGCCTACGGCAAAATGAAAACTGCCATAGCATAGTCTAAGCTTCCTGAACCTCATGCATGATTAATGTGATGTTAATCCAATCCAATCCAATCCTGAATTTACGACACTTTTGATATGTCCATAACTGACTTAATGCTCGATCGACTGCCTGACAATGCTGTTAGCAAATTACAAAAATTCGATCGCTTTTGGGAAGCTTATCGCCAGCAGCCGCAAAAAACGCCATCAATTGTGGATGAAAACAAGAGCCTCTTGTCTGATAATCATTGCGATATAGCGATCGCAGGTGGTACTTTAGGGATTATTATTGGCTGTGCCTTGCAAAGACGTGGTTGGCAAGTTGTCCTATTTGAGAAAGGTATTTTGCGCGGTAGGGCGCAGGAATGGAATATTGCCCGTCGAGAATTAGAAGTTTTGTTGGAATTGGAACTACTGAACGAGCTAGAATTGGAATCAGCGATCGCAACAGAGTTTAATCCTGCGCGGATTGGATTTTTGGGTGGTCAGGACATTTGGGTTAGGGATGTCCTAAATCTGGGGGTTGATCCAATCGTTTTACTAGATATCCTCAAACAGAAATTTTTAGAAAAAGGGGGACAGATCTGGGAACATACTGAATTAAAAAAAGCGATCGTTCATCCCGATGGAGTCGCAATACATCTACTACAAGAAAATCAAGGCACACTATGTTTGCAGTCTAGGCTATTGATAGATGCCATGGGACATTTTTCGCCAATTG
The DNA here is from genome assembly GCA_903819605.1 of uncultured cyanobacterium. GTDB lineage: Bacteria > Cyanobacteriota > Cyanobacteriia > Pseudanabaenales > Pseudanabaenaceae > Pseudanabaena. The sequence goes on from CAIJEA010000216.1 coordinate 941, forward strand.
CTGCCCAAAGCCGAAAGGGAAATAGCCCTGATGGAATCTGTATGGTCGTAGGCAGTTGTGCTAAGGGAATTCCTCCTAAAGACTTTGGCGATCTGTTCTATACATTTACACCTATTCAAAATGCCTATCAAAATTTTTGGGAAGCATTTCCCGCTAGAGATGGCAGAACCACCTATCTATTTACCTATGCCGATCTCCATCCCAATCGCCCTAATTTTTATCAACTTTTTGAAGAATACTTCCACTGGCTACCTCAATATCAGGATGTAGATCTTCAGGAACTTCAACTCCAGCGTGTCCTCTATGGATTTTTCCCTTCCTACAAGCGATCGCCACTTCAAACTCAATGGGATCGCATTTTGCAAGTAGGTGATAGCAGTGGTAGTCAATCACCGCTCAGTTTTGGAGGATTTGGAGCCATGATTCGCCACCTCGGACGTTTATCCGATGGGATCTCTGAAGCATTACAATGCAATCTTCTCAGTCGCCGAGATCTGCGACTCTTACAACCCTATCAGCCCAATCTTTCAGTTACTTGGCTATTTCAGCAAGCCATGCGCTTACCCATTGGCAAAACATGCGATCCCCAAGCAATTAACGATTTGCTAGCTGTCGCTTTTCAAACTATGGGCAATCTTAGCGATCGCACCCTCAAAACATTTTTACAAGATGTAGTCCAGTTCCCAACTTTATCTCAAACAATGATCGGAATGATGCTCGCCGATCCCGTCCTAGTGGCAAAAATTGCAGCTAGAGTTGGCTTACCAGCCCTAATAGATTGGAGTCAGCATTTTATCCAGCTTGGTAGTTACGATCTCTGCAATCGACTCAGCCATAATTGGGCTAATGGAATTCGTAATCTTTTGCCCGAGCAGCAGTATGCTTTAAATTGCCAGATTAATGCTTGGAAATATGGTTCGGGAATGGATTATTCTGACTAACCCCATAAATTAGGCGATGCTGCTGCGCTTACGTGACTCTTTGTAGGAGGTAGTCACATTGCGTAAGCCAGACTTCACCATTTGCTGTTCTAAAATCGCAAAAAATCTGCGGCGATCGCTACCTGTGACCACTGCTTGATTATGAGCCTCAGCTAGTGCCACAGGATAGCCATAGCCCTTCTGCACTTGGGCGAGAATGATTTGGAGAGCCTGCGATCGCAAATTAATATCAAGAGCAGTCCAAGCTGGCATCTCAATTCTAGCGATCTCTGTGCCGACATGGAGATAGCAAAAATAAATCTGATGTTCGCCATATTCTTCCATAATCCTTGCATGGCTTTTCCAGAAAGGACTACATTCGCCGACCTTGAGCAAGCGACTCCATAAAGTGCCATCACGTAATGGTTGAATCTGACTGCAAGGTGCTAAATCCATCGGCTTAGCAGAACAATGGGTATTGCAATCTGGCTGCTCGAAAGGGCAGAGTTGTAAGCGTAAAAAATTAGTGGCTTCCGCCGCACGAGGCGCACTGATATAGCCTGCTAAGGGAATGCCTTGTGCTTTCAGATCATCCCATGCGGCAAGAATATCCGGCAAAAGTTGCGATCGCGCATCAGCAGGAATTTCATCAAATTCCCAATGAATTAATGCGCCATCACTGAAAGCAAGTATCGGTAATTCAGGAGCAACGGCGATCGTTTCTATAGCTAAATTCGCTAGAGCCACATTTTCGGCAACTGTTCGCCGCAAAGTCATCCATTGCTCTGTCTGAATTCCCCATTGCCTTGCCTTATAAAGATCTTCGGTTTTATAAAATACTTCAGGAACGTTATCGATTAATGGATAGATACCAGAGTTATAGTAAATCGCAACTCGACCGATATTAATCAAATAGCAATAGGCAATCTCGTGGCGGCTAGGGGCAATCTGTGAACCATCTGTAGCAAGAACAATATGTGGTGTCGTCATTGGGGATATTGCTGGAATCTGTTTCAGAGATTCAACAGGTGCCGCGCAATTAAAAATGAAGCGATCGCGCCATTGTTCATTTTTTTGATTGAGTAGATCTTGATTTATGACTGCTTCACGAAATATGGTTTCAGCGCGATCAAGTTTAGTCGTCAATTGCTGTGCTTCTTTCTGCAATTGTTCAGACATCCCTTGCATCTGTCCCATCAATTTCTGCAAATCCAGCATAATATCTTCAACAAAGTAATTAGTCTTATTTAAAAGCCTTGTGTCCTATATTTAATGCATATGTCTAATAACTGTTTTGAGAATGGAGATTTTTCGCAATTGATGAAACCGAATCCCGTTATGTAACTTTTCCTGAAATCTTGGAAACCATTCATCGAGTTTAGTACAACATAAGGATCAGCAAAAATACGAGATTTTTTTGCGCTTATTTCGTACTTATATTCAGGGTCTCCCGTTGGTTTGCACTCATAGGGAACACATCGGCTGATCAACACATAAATCGTTGGATCTTTACATTCTCTTAATTGCTCTAAGTTTGGATGCTCGGACTCTTCATAATCTTTAAAAGAACCAGAACCTATTAAAAAAATAGGTCTTTTAAGTTCAATAGCTTTTTCTACCTGACTTAGCTTATTATCATTTTTAACATTGATGCACAATTCATCCCCATCTTTTGCATTAAAATGTTCGCATAATCCTTCTTCTCTAATTTGGTGAGTTTGAATATAAATTGGAGCCATAAATAGCCATTATAAAAAACAAATTAAGAGAGTTACAATTCAAGACTGAATCGCAACTCTCTTAATCATAAGGTTAAAGTTGTTGCAATCTAGACGGAAACAGTTTGCCACTCTAAACGCTCTAGTGTATGAGAACGCTCTAGCGCACGCTCGAAGCTATCAAGTTTTGGTTCAATCAAGAAAGGTTCACCGACATAGCCTTGAATTGCTTCCTGAGTCTTCAAACCATTGCCCGTGATGTAAACAACTGTTGTTTCTTCAGGATCGATTTTGCCAGCTTCCACTAGTTTCTTGAGAACAGCGATCGTCGTACCGCCAGCAGTCTCAGTGAAGATGCCTTCGGTTTCCGCAAGGAGCTTCATTGCTTGGATGATTTCGTCATCATTAACGGATTCGATATTTCCGTTGGTCTTGTGCGCGATGTCGATCGCATAGATACCATCCGCAGGGTTGCCGATCGCCAAGCTCTTAGCAATTGTTTTGGGCTTAACAGGGGTGATAAAATCGCGACCTTCTTTATAAGCAGTAGCGATCGGCGAACAACCTTCTGCTTGTGCGCCACTATAACGAACAGGTTTATCTTCAACTAAGCCCACCTTCACAAATTCATTAAAGCCTTTGTAAATCTTGGTAAACAGTGAGCCAGAAGCAAGAGGTGCGACGATGTGATCGGGAAGTTTCCAGCCGAGTTGTTCGATTACTTCATAACCAAGAGTCTTGGAACCTTCAGAATAGTAAGGACGTAAGTTGATATTTACAAATCCCCAACCGTGAGTATTCGCGACTTCAGAGCAGAGACGGTTTACTTGGTCATAGTTACCATGCACTGAGAAAACTTTGGGATTGTAAATGGTTGTACCGAGAACTTTACCTGCTTCGAGATCCGAGGGAATAAAGACACAACACTCTAAACCTGCATGGGCGGCGATCGCAGCAGTGGAGTTGGCAAGGTTGCCAGTACTGGCACAGGCAACGGTGGTGAAACCTAACTCACGGGCGCGGCTGAGGGCGACAGAAACAACACGATCCTTGAAACTCAAGGTGGGCATATTTACAGCATCGTTTTTAATGTAGAGATTTTTGATGCCGAGACGCTTAGCAAGGCGATTTGCCTTGATCAAAGGGGTCATGCCTGTGGATACGTCAATATAGTTGTCAGTCTTGACTGGGAGAAAATCGCGATAGCGCCAGATTGAGAGGGGGCCAGCTTGAATAGTTTCGCGACTGACTCTAGCAGCGATCGCATCATAGTTGTAGGCAACTTCCAAGGGACCAAAGCACAGTTCGCAAACGTGCATCGCCTTGGCTTCATACTCTGCACCACACTCTTTGCACTTGAGATTACTAAATGTATCAACGCGATCGCTGGTGTAAGGAGAAACAATGGTTGCAGTCATGTTCTTGGTAGCCCTTTTAGTCGCTAAAAGTTTTTGTTTGATTTCTTTATTGAAATGCACCTTAACACAAGCATTTATTGTCGTCAAATATACCCGACTAAAATAGTCGGGTATATTTGATCGGCTTACTTAGCGATCGCTAAGTAAGCTAAGACATAAAAGCCAGAAGTGAGTGGCAGCGCTTCGCGCCGCCACTCACTTCTGGTTTAGTCCCTAACATAACTGGTTACTGTCACAAAATGGGAAATGTGATACGTAAAGCTTAGGCTACACTCATTCCTGTTCTATGCTTTTTGCCCAACGATCGCGGCGATTGGCACTGCATAGTGAATTTCATTGCCTTGGTAATGTGCCCCCACTCCAAGACTATCAACACCAATATCTTCACGAAAAATTTGCCTGATTTTTTCATCATCACCCACTTTAGGGAAAGAAGCTTCTAATTGCTGTTCTAGCTGTAGCTCGACTGTATAAAATGACCATGACACATTTTGAAGATTGGCATTGGCAATTAATTGGGGAAATTCTTCTAAAGTCAGGGCATGGGTATGAGAAGGATCGCGAAGTTTTTCAAGGCGATCGTAAGCATTTACTTTATCTGGAGGTAAAGCGACATCGGCTATGAGGATTCGACCGCCATGCTGACATAGACGCATCATCCCTGATAAAACGGCATCGGGGCTTAAAAAATGATGAAA
>CAIJEA010000217.1 GCA_903819605.1 uncultured cyanobacterium
ATTGGAGGCTTTATTAAATTATTTCAACCATTCTTCGAGACTAGTAGTTAACTTGCCAGTAATTTGGGCTGTCAGTTGATCGCGTTTTTGTTTGCGAAGCCATTTTTGAAATTGTTTTTCATATTCTTCACTTTCTGATTGATACGTAACCCATGCATCTAGAGCTACAGCCAAGCCCCAAAATAGTAGAGGATAGATTGCCCAACCAATCCTTCCAGAAGTCACAAAATTAAGCGCGACTAAAAAAGAATTAACGATCGCAAATTTTAATAAGTTAGATTTAAATGATTTCTTTCTGTATTTGTCAAACTCTACTTGCTCCTTACGTACAGCTTGCTTAGATTGCCATTCTTGAACGGCCGCGAGGAAATCAGCCTCACTGACACCCATATCTGAAGCAATCTCATAGACCTGTTGTCTAGTCAGATCTTGACCATTTGTTTTCCTCGCTAGAGCATAGCGGAGAATTTGATCGACTTGTTCTTCTGAATATGTTTCCATATTTTCCTCCATAAAGATAAACCATCAGTCTAACTCTTACTCCCTCGACTGCGGGAGAGGTTTGGGGTGAGGGTTTCCCACTTATCCTATTTCAGCAATGAAGCGATCGCAGCAGTCGCGTAGCCAATAGGTATAGGATTCAGGATGTTGTCGAATATCAGCTTGTAACACCTTTAAATCTATCCATTTCCAATCTTCCGCTTCTTCAGGATTAAGGATTGGTTCGCGATCGCTATATCCTACAAATACGCGATCGAATTCATACTCAGTTAGATCGTTATCAAGAACAGCCTGATATACAAAACTAAAAATTTCGCGTAACTCACAGTCAAAACCCATCTCTTCTAGTAAACGACGATGCGCTGCAACGTCTGTTGGTTCATCGGGTCGCGGATGGCTACAACAGGTATTTGTCCAGAGTCCACCTGAATGATATTTATGTTTTGCGCGTTTTTGCAGCAAAAGTTGTCCCTGTGAGTTAATCACAAAAATCGAAAAAGCACGATGAAGTAAGCCGTCGCGATGGGCTTGTAGCTTTTCAGCAACCCCAATTTGGCGATCGCTTGTATCTACTAAAATAACTTTTTCTTCTAATTGCTTAGTTACTTGTGATGTGGCAACCATGATATTTGACTTTTATTAGGGATGAGCGGCTCTTAGTGCTAACTATCTCTATGTGATGAGAATGCAAAGCATAACAGCTACAAATTCTCACGCAAAAAATTTGTCAAAAGAAGATCGGCTAGAATATATTACAAAACTACACATTTGCAGGAGTTTTATGGATACCATCGACTTAGGAAAGCTGTTCCAAAGAGGCTATTACGTCACTTTGGGGGCAACATCATCATTAATTGAGGTACTCCAAGACCCCATTAAGCGCGAAGAAAATCTTAAAATGTTGGGGAGGAGTTTTGATGAAGTCACCCAAGATCTTGCCGAAAAAGGCGTAACCATTGAAGCGGAGGCTCGTAGTTATGTGGATAGCTTTATCGCACAACAGGTAAGTGGCACCACCACTAATAATGAGTCAGCGGGCTTAACTACTGTAACTACTACCGCTAGCACCGTCGATGACAATGCATCTGAGAGTTCAGACAAGTCTGATAAAACCGTAAAAGCGAGTATGCGTGATGAGATTCAAGATCTCACTCAGGAGCTAGCAA
>CAIJEA010000218.1 GCA_903819605.1 uncultured cyanobacterium
TAATGACTAAGATGGTCACATCGCTTATCTTCAGCATTAACTACTCCCAACCCAGTGAATAATTAGGCGCGCGCGCCTAATTATTCACTGGGTTGGGAGTAGTTAATGCTGAAGATAAGCGATGTGACCATCTTAGTCATTAAGTTTGATATTAATGTAGTAATTAAGATAATTTATGATGAAGCGGATTTTAATTATTGAAGACAATCTCCAAATTCTAGAGGATGTTCAAGAGATTTTATCTTCCAATGGATTTCATGTAATTACTGCAAGAAATGGGGTGTTAGGCGTACAACTGGCAAAAGAAGAATATCCTGATTTAATTTTATGTGATGTAATAATGCCTGAAATGGATGGATTTAGTGTCTTGAGGATTTTACGATGTAGTTCTCTAACTGCCACTATTCCAGTAATTTTCCTTACGTCAAAAGCTAGCCGAGACGATGTTCGCGAAGGAATGGAGCTTGGAGCAGAAGATTATTTAACTAAACCATTTACAGTCTCAGAATTGATGAAGACAATTTCTACTCGAATTGCAAAACAGGAAACAATTAAAAAAGAAAGTGCTGCAAAACTGGATAACTTAAGATTAAACATTACCAGATTCTTTCCCCACGAGCTCTTAACTCCTTTGCATGGCATCTTAGGAATGTCCGAACTCTTACTCCATCATTATGAATCTATGACAGACGATGAAGTTCTAGATTCTATCCGAGATGTTTATGATAGCGGTCAACGTCTACATAGATTAGCTCGAAATTTTATACTGTTCTCTGAGCTAGCCGCGATCGCGGCTAGTTCTCAACCTTGGAAAGACGATCCTGAGCATACTGATGTCAAAAATATCATTGCTCTTGCCGCATGTGCCCATGCCGAGAAAGTAAGTAGAGCGCAGGATTTAGAACTAGATTTAGATGAAGCGATCGTTAAAATTCCCTCCAAGTATCTGAGCAAAGTTGTTGAAGAAGTTGTTGACAATGCCTGTAAATTTTCCAAACTTGGTACTCCAGTAAGATTATCTAGTAAAGTTGATCAACAATTTTTCTATCTATATGTTGTTGATCAAGGTAGAGGTATGACAGCCAGACAAATAGCAAATATTGGCGCATACATGCAATTTGAACGAAACCAATATGAGCAGCAGGGCAATGGACTAGGTTTGATTATTTCTAAGAAAATCGTGGAACTATATGGAGGAGAGTTTTCTGTTGAAAGTGTAATTGCTAATCAAACAACAGTTTGCATTAAATTATCAATATATAGCAATCCTAAATGAGTCATGAGAAACAGAATCTTATAACAAGGGGCTTAAGCCCTTTACCTTTCTTACAAATGACTGAGGACTATTGTGGTTCCACGTAACATCATTTACATATATGAATAATTTGGATCTCTTACCAATCTCTAATATAATAAATCGTAATACCTATGGCTATTGAATATAACATAAACTTAATTTATGCTTATTAAACCGAGTGCGAATATAGCAAATTTTTATCAAGTGAACTAAAAGTAGTTTGGAACTCACATGATTGGAAACTGTTATAGCAATCCCAAAATTACAATTAGGAGAAAGTGATGCAAAAGACACCGAATCAAATCTCAGGTCAGCCAATCACATGGATTGAAAGAAATCTTGTTGTAAGAGCTTTAGAATCTATCCAAGACCTAATTGTGATTTCCTTATGTATTGGATTATTTGGAGTTATGGTGCTTCAGCTTAAAGATATGTTTATATCGCTGTTTGCTACTTCAAATTTCAATTTTCATGTCATTACTGCTGATATTTTATTTGTTCTAATTTTAGTTGAATTATTCAGGCTATTAATTATCTACTTACAAGAACATCGTGTTTCAATTGGAGTGGCTGTGGAAGTCTCCATTGTTTCTGTATTGAGAGAAGTAATCGTGCGAGGTGTATTGGAAACTCCTTGGGTGCAGATTCTCGCAACGGGAGGTTTCCTATTAGTATTGGCAGTTCTTCTTGTCGTTAGGGTTTGGATTCCCCCCACCTTTGAAGGAATCGATCCTGAAACCCGCATAGTCCATGCATATAACTCTCAAAAAGAAATATCAAAGCACTAATCTAAGACATTATCCATTAGGCATGGGGTGCAGCAATCTCATAGGTCATAAAATCATGAGCGGGAATAGTATTTGCGAAAATCATTCTCGCTTCGGTAACTAGATCCTCTAATAAAATGGGGTTGCCAGGTGCATATCGTGGACTAAAATGTGTCATGATTAGCTGCTTAACATTTGCCAACAGCGCAACCTGTGCCGCCATCGTACTAGTGGAATGTAATCGCTGAAACGCCATATCCGAATCTTTATGGGCGAACGTTGACTCATGGATTAGCACATCTGCATTCTGAGCTAGTTCGACGGCACTATCGCAAAAAATTGTATCCGTGCAATAGGCGATCTTACGCCCAATCTGCGGTGCACCACAAAATTCTTTGCCATCAATTTTTCGACCATCGGGAAGGGTCACAACCTTTCCCTGCTTCAGTTCTCCAAAAATTGGTCCTGAGGGAATATTCATGGCGATCGCCTTATCAACATCAAACTTACCTGTGCGATCGCGTTCCACTAATCGATAACCATGCGCTGTCACCTTGTGCTTAAGTGGCGCTGCCATCATATAAAATTCTGAATCTTCACATACCAATCCCATCTTCACCCGATGCACCTTGATCGAATAGGAGAGCCGCGTCTCGCTATAGCGCAAACAAGCATCCAGATATTCACCTAACCCCGTCGGACCATAAATATCGATATGGCTAACATTCCCTGCCATGCCACAGCTTGCTAGTAATCCTGGTAAACCAAAAATATGATCTCCATGCATGTGCGTAACGAAGATCTTTGTAATTTGGCTGATTTTTACATCACTTCGCAGTAGCTGGTGCTGCGTTGCCTCACCGCAATCGAGCAACCAAACTTCAGCACGTTGAGGTAAACGCACCGCCACACTAGACACATTGCGTCCGCGTGTAGGAACACCCGAACTAGTACCGAGAAAAGTGATCTGCATATCTAGTCATCTACAAAAATCTCGATGCGACGGTTGCTTTTGTTATTACTGACAGAGCTACTAGCTAAAGGCCGACTCGCCCCGTAACCAACCACTGTCCAATAATAGGTTTGTTCGCCACGCAATCGGGCTAAATATTCTTTAACCGCAGAAGCGCGGAGATAGGAAAGGGTTAGTGCATCCCCACTGTTACTAAAATCTGTATGCCCAGTAATCCTTATCCTTTTACCTTTTGCTAAAGGTAATTGGGCAGCCACCTCATCAAGTAATCGAAAGCTTTCAGGGCGAATACTTGCTTTATCCACATCGAACAAAGTATCAGAAAGGAAAGTAAACTGCTGCTTTTTATAATTTAAAAAATTAAGTGAGGGCTGCCAAACAAGATCTGGTCTTATGAAAGCGACCGCCAAGCCAATACCAATGCCAGCGATCGCGCTCACTCCGATAACCAAACCACGAAAGATAAATGTCAAAGCAGGAATAGTCGTTTGACCAGAACTGTCAGACGACCTTGCAGAATTAGTTATTGATTTATCTGGAGTTGGTGAATTTGCCACTACAACCGTACAGTCTCCCTGATCACTATGATTATTTTTTCTTAGCTTTAGAGCTTACAGTCGTATCGATCAGTTCTAACTCAGCAGCACGAAATGAAACAATCTTTTCCCAGTTGCCGCCGCCAAAAATCACTGCAACTCGACCATCGGTAACACGCTGCACCTGTCCTTGGAATCCATAATAGGTATCGCCTTCATTCACAACACGCACTGCTGAACCTGGAAAAATGATTGGCTGCATATTTTCTTAAAACTCCTTATTTATTGATCCTATTATTTAGGCTTTAACTTAGGTTCATTCTATATCTTTTGACGATTAGACTAGCGATTGTATGACCTATCTAATATAAAATACCATAGTAATTAACTAATGATTTAGCTTTTAATCATAGATTAAAAGCTATGATACTTATAAAATAATATATGGCAAAAATCAGTGATTAGCTACTTCTTAACACATATTCCCGTCTCAACATGGCGATATACTGAGAACCATCAAAGTATATCTACTTAAACCACATAACTAATAGAGTCATTTGCTGAAGCAATAGCTCAACCAGTGGCTTAAAATAACTAACGTTTAGGATATGTTCATATCTTAATAACTAGCGAAAACTAGCACTAATAACCAGAGCAACAGTTTAGAGATTAGAGAGGCGATCGCAAATCATGGTGATGATTGAAACCAAAGCCGAACGCATGGTCATAAATATGGGACCTCACCACCCATCCATGCACGGCGTTCTCAGACTTATCGTCACGCTGGACGGCGAAAACGTAGTCGATTGCGAGCCAGTCTTAGGCTACTTGCATCGCTCTATGGAAAAAATCGCTGAAAATCGCACGATTATCCAATATTTGCCCTACGTGACCCGATGGGATTACCTCGCAACCATGTTCACCGAGGCAATCACCGTCAATGCACCTGAAAAATTAGCGAATGTGCCAGTCCCCCGACGCGCCAGTTACATTCGGATGATCATGCTAGAACTTAGCCGCATCGCCTCTCACCTACTGTGGCTCGGCACATTCGTTGCAGATATTGGCGCTCAAACCCCATTTTTCTATGTCTTCCGCGAACGGGAAATGATCTATGACCTGTTTGAAGCGGCGACGGGGATGCGGATGATGCATAACTATTTCCGCATCGGCGGAGTTGCGGCTGACCTCCCCTACGGCTGGATCGAGAAATGTGAAGACTTTTGCAATTATTTCACGCCTGTCATTGACGAATACGAAAAACTAATTACCAATAACCCCATCTTTCGCAAGCGTGTTGAAGGCTTGGGCACAATCACTCGCGATGAAGCGATTAACTGGGGATTATCAGGCCCAATGCTGCGTGCTTCAGGCGTAAAGCTAGACTTACGCAAAGTCGATCGCTACGAACTCTACGACGAACTTGATTGGGATGTGCAGTGGGACAACGGCGGCGACTGTCTCGCTCGTTATCTAGTGCGTGTTAAAGAAATGCGCGAATCCACGAAAATGGTGCTGCAATGTCTCAAGCAAATCCCCGGTGGATCTTTCGAGAATCTTGAAGCGCAAAGAGTTTTGGCGGGACCGAAGAGTGAGTGGACTTCACTGGATTACCAGTTCATTAGCAAAAAGCCATCACCTACTTTTAAGGTTGCCTCGGGCGAACATTATGTCCGAGTTGAAGCGCCAAAAGGTGAACTGGGTGTTTATATCATCGGTGAAGATAGCGTCTTTCCTTGGCGTTTTAAGATTCGTCCACCAGGATTTATTAATTTGCAAATATTGCCTGAACTAGTGCGTGGCATGAAGCTTGCCGATATCATGGCAATTTTGGGAAGTGTGGATATTATTATGGGTGAGGTCGATCGCTAATGTACGGTGGAATTGATTTACAAAGATCTTTAATTGAAATCCTGTCGGGGCTCGGATTACCTGCGGATGTTGCCAAGGTGATTTGGATGTTGTTGCCCATGGCAGTGATGGTTCTAAGTGTAACTGTTGGCGCATTGGCTTGCACATGGCTGGAACGCAAAATCTCTGCTGCTGCCCAACAACGAATTGGTCCCGAATATGCAGGACCTTTTGGACTATTGATCCCGATCGCTGACGTCGCCAAACTAGTGATCAAGCAAGGTACGATTCCTGCAAAAGCTGACGCGCTGCTCTATACAATCGGTCCTGCCCTTGTATTTACATCTGTGTTCCTTTGTTACTTGGTGATCCCTTTTGGTCAAAATCTGATCATTTCGGACTTAGGCACGGGTGTGTTCTTTATCATTGCTATTTCTAGTGTTGCCCCAATTGGCTTGCTAATGGCAGGTTATTCTTCTAACAACAAATACTCGCTTCTTGGTGGCTTACGTGCTGCCGCGCAATCAATTAGTTATGAAATACCACTAGCCTTGGCTGTACTAGCAGTGGCTCTTATGACTAATGGGCTTAGCACTATTGATATTGTTAACCAGCAAGCTGAGTATGGCATTCTCTCTTGGAATATTTGGCGGCAACCGATAGGCTTTGTCATCTTCATCATCGCTGCCCTTGCTGAATGCGAACGCTTACCTTTTGACTTGCCAGAAGCGGAAGAAGAATTAGTTGCTGGCTATCAGACTGAATACTCAGGAATTAGATTTGCTTTCTTCTACGGTGGATCTTACGCAAATTTACTACTAGCTGGTTTACTAGCATCGATCCTTTATCTCGGCGGATGGGAATTGCCTTTTCCGATCGACAAAATTAGTGCAGCATTGGGGATCGAAGCTAACACTGCTTGGTGGCAAGTTTTAGCTGCTTTCATTGGGTTAACTTCAACCCTTGTGAAAACCTATGCTTTCATCTTCTTCGCCATTCTTTTGCGCTGGACAGTTCCCCGCGTAAGAATCGACCAACTTCTCGACCTTGGTTGGAAGTTTCTCTTACCAATTGGACTTGCGAATCTACTTATTACAGCAGCCTTGAAGCTGGCTTTCCCCTTTGCATTTGGCGGTTAAATATCTACTAATTACCAATCACCAATTACCACTATGCTGAAATTTCTCAATAAAGTTGGTGAATACACCAAAGATGCTGTCCAAGCAGCTAAGTATATCGGTCAAGGTATGTCGGTGACATTCGATCACATGCGTCGTCGTCCGATTACTGTGCAATATCCTTACGAAAAACTGATCCCATCAGAGCGTTTCCGTGGACGTATTCACTTTGAGTTTGATAAGTGTATTTCCTGTGAAGTCTGTGTACGGGTCTGCCCGATTAACCTACCAGTAGTTGATTGGACATTTAACTCTGAAATCAAGAAAAAAGAACTCAAGAGTTACAGTATTGACTTCGGGGTATGTATTTTCTGTGGCAACTGCGTGGAATATTGCCCTACTAATGCTCTGTCGATGACTGAAGAATACGATCTTTCTACATTCGATCGCCATGAGCTGAACTTTGATAGTGTTGCACTTGGACGAATGCCAACCAAAGTTACCGAAGATCCTTTTGTCAAGCCAATTCGCGAGCTTGCTTATCTACCTAAGGGTGTAATCGAAGGGCATGAAGCATCCCATACAGCTAAGCGAGCAGGGCTACGCCCTGAAGAGATCGTGGAAGCCGCATCTGAGAATAAATAACTGGCAAAAAATTTATGATGAACAATATTGGTCTAGGTGATGGTTCGCAAACTGTATCCCTAATTGTCTTGACGGCGATGCTCATAGCTTCTGCCATGGGAGTGGTGCTTTTACAAAATATCGTTTACGCGGCATTTTTGCTTGGTGCAACATTTATTAGTGTGGCAGGACTTTATCTATTACTAAATGCTGACTTTGTGGCGGCGGCTCAAGTGTTGATCTATGTTGGTGCGGTCAATATTTTGATCTTGTTCGCAATCATGTTGGTTAACAAGCGCCAAGATTACCAAGATGTTAAATATGGTGCTTTACGGAGTGTGGTCACAGGCGTTGTCTGTTTAGGGCTATTTGCATTGTTAGGTGTTACTGTCACTTCGACTAACTGGGCGATCGCTCCAGCGATCGCGAAACTACCTTCGACAATGGTGGTCATCGGTCAGCATTTCTTCAGCGATTACCTGCTGCCCTTTGAATTAGCATCGGTTTTATTATTAGTGGCGCTGATTGGAGCGATCGTGCTTGCCCGTCGTGAGTTACTACCTGACACTGTTAAGGTTGGACAAGCGCCTTCTGAAGACTCGCTAGAGTTGCTAGAAAAACCTAAAGAACAACTTGTTGCTTCTAAGTAGTTTTTATCGCTGTCTCAAATAGTAGTAAAAAACTAAATTGCTCAAAATGATACTAATTAAACAGATATGTCTTTAGAACCTTTTTTGCTTATTGCCGCCGCTCTCTTTTGTATTGGTATCTATGGATTAATTACCAGTCGTAATGCTGTGCGTGTATTAATGTCTGTGGAATTAATGTTAAATGCCGTAAATCTTAATTTGATGGCATTTTCTAACTTTCTAGATTCGGCAAGTATTCGTGGTCAAGTGTTTACAATTTTTGTGATTTCCATTGCTGCTGCGGAAGCTGCTGTTGGTCTGGCGATCGTGCTATCAATCTATCGTAGTCGCGACACAGTTGATATGGAGCAATTCAATTTACTGCGTTGGTAAGTTCTTATGTTCTTATATAGCATTAGCCAGTTATGTTAGGACAAAACAAAACCAATAAGAGAGTAGCGGCGCTTCGCGTCAGTACTCTTTTATTGGTTTTTTATTTTAGGATCTGGAAAATATGACTACTTACCAAATTGGTTACGTAATTGGAACTTTAATATCTCCGCTCTTCCTGATCCTGATTGTTGGAACTATTTACTACTTTATCAAAGGGCGAAGTATTCCCTATCGTAAAGCGATCTTTAATCGGTCGATCATTGTATCAAGTTTAGCTCTATTTCTTGTCAGTATCGTTGGCCGCGCCAGCTTATACCTACAACAAGAATCTAGTCATGTTTACCCTGAAAAAGATATAAATGCATTTACACAAGGCTGTGTTAGCAGTGCTAAAGCAAAGATAGACATTAAAATTGCCGAAAACCTTTGTTCATGCTCAATTATAGAAATCCAAAAAGCTTATACCTATGGAGAGTTCAAAAAGTTCGATATAGAAATGGAGAAAAGTAAGTCTATACCCTCTGGTTTTAGAGATATCGTAACTGCATGTGCTCTAAAGTAACCTTGATTTTTTTTAGGTAAGCAATTTTATAAGTAATGGAACCAAGGAACCAATGTTTTTAGCGATCGCTATTTGTTGCTCTTTCCTAGTAGGTTCATACTTTGGTAGTATTGTCTCAAAGACGCTATCTTTGTCACAGCGTCACCAAAATAACTGTAGTACATAGCTTAAAGCGGCACTAGATAGTGGAACCGAAAGATTATCAGTTCCGCCAGGAGAAAAAGCTTCGAGTATTGCCGCAATCGCGGCAACAGGTAGAGCTATAGCAAGATCGCTAGCAAAAATACCATGTGTAAGACCAAATATGCAGAGTATCACGGTAAAGCTAGTAGCAAACATGGCAAATGAACCTTCAAAACTGCGCTTATTGCCCATGTATACAAATGTATGTTTTCCAAAACGTTTACCTATTAGTGCTGCCATGCCATCGCCCCAAGACATAACCATTACGCCAATGACAGCATATTCAGGCAGGCTATCCCATAACAACGCAACTAAAATCGTGATGCTAAGCGCGTAATAAAACACCCCATAGGTTTTGCGACCCACATCATTAAGCATCGGCAAAATATTGGTATGGTGAGAAGCTAAAGCGATCGCGCTAAATGTTACCCCTGCGATCGTACATAGCCATGTAGGGATATGTAACCACCATGCAATGAGTAATACATTCCCCGTGCCAATATGAACAACTTTGCGTACTAGCTCTGGATCTTGCTTGAGACGATGCAAAATTTCTGAAGCTAGAAATACTAGACCGAGCCAAACTGCAACTGCACTAATTTGGATAATTAAGCTGTTTGTTGGAGAGATGTCACTAAAAATGGGCATATGACAAGCTATATATGCAAATTAAAATACTTATATTATTGCAACTGTTAAGAACAATTTTAGATATTGATATATTAAGTAGCTAAGCTTAATTATTCTCTAAGTAGCTAAGCGCAATTCCCGACAGATTTAGATCGCCTCTTTAATCGGAATCGCGATCGTAAACTGCGTACCAACGCCAAAGGTTGAATCAGCGTGAATCTTCCCACCATGTTTTTCTTCGATTATTTGTCTGGCGATCGCTAAGCCCAGTCCTGTACCTTTCCCGACGGCTTTGGTAGTAAATAGATGATCAAAAATATTTTGCTTTACCGACTCTATCATGCCCATCCCATTATCTTTGAAGCAAATTACAACTCGTTGTTTATCTTCAGACAGTTCTGTTTTGATAATAATTTGATTGGGATTGATTTGAATCTCAGCATAGCTACGCCCAATATTAGATTCTTCTAGAGCATCGATCGCATTAGCTAATAGATTCATAAATACTTGATTCAACTGTCCTGCATAACATTCCACTAATGGCAGATCGCCATAGTCCTTAATGATTTGAATATCTGGATGCGTGTCAGAAGCTTTGAGTCGATGTTTGAGGATCATAATCGTACTGTCAATACCATCATGGATATTGCAAGCTATGGGACTAATACTGTCAGCACGCGCAAATATTCGCAAGCTATTGCTAATATCCTTAATCCGTTTTACTCCTTCTTGCATTGAACCAACTAACTGAGGTAGATCTTTACGGATAAATTCGAGATCGATCGCTTCAATTTCCTTTTCAATAGCGGGACTGAAATTAGAGGATTCTTTCTGAACTAAATCTAGCAATCCCAATAAATCTTTAATGTAATCTAATGCTGGTTGAATATTGCCGCTAAGAAATCCTACTGGGTTAGCGATTTCATGGGCAATGCCAGCTACCAAGTTCCCCAGAGCAGACAATTTTTCACGCTGAATAATTTGAAGTTGGGCTGCTTGTAGTGCATCAGTTTTTTGCTTTACCTGCTGTTCTAAATTTTGGGTCAAGAAATATAACTGTAAATGGGTTTTGACCCGCGTTAATACTTCTTCTTCTTGAAAGGGTTTAGTGATGTAGTCTACTGCGCCAAGTTTAAGCCCTTTAACTTTATTATCCACATCGGCTACAGCCGTCATAAACATAATTGGAATGTCACGAGTCTTTGCATTAGCTTTAAGTCGCTTACAGGTCTCAAATCCATCAATTCCCGGCATCATCACATCTAGTAAAATTAGATCGGGCTGACGGCGCTCAACCTGTTGCAGGGCGCGTTCACCACTGGTGGCGATCGCTACCTTATACCCTGCATTTACCAATGCTTCCGAAATTACATCTAGATTAGTGGGAGTATCATCAACGATTAAAATTAAGCCAGTTATAGTTGTCGTATTCATTATTGTATTTTCTTTGATTTTAGAATGAGATTTCAGAACTTATGTATGGAATTTATCCAAAATTCCTTGAGACCTTCTTTGCATCGTAGGGACAATTTATGAAATGCCCTTACATTTCGTTGTTTTGTGTAAGTTCTAAATTAGGAAGATATTGTTGAATCAATACTTCGATCTTTTCTGATTGGAACTGTTTCGCCAATTGGATGACTTCGTTAGTAAAAGGTTGATAGCGCTCATCCTTTTGTCCAATTTCCACAGCTATTTCTGCTAGATTTCTCAGTAAGCCATCCTGTGCTAGTTCAAGCAAAATATGTAGATCCTCCGTTGATGGAGGAATCAGTTCTTTTACGGATGGAGCTTTATCACTTTTATTTAATTCACTAGCCTCATATTTCCATGTTAGTTTTAAATGCTTTGCAACTAAATCGAATAATTCTTCGGCATGGACTGGCTTGGATAAAAAGTCATCGCCTCCAGCTTCTATGCTAATCTGACGATCAATTTCTGATACTGATGCTGAGGAGACAATCACTTTCAGATGCTTTAGCTCGTCATCAGTTCGCAACTTCTTCAGCATGTCAAATCCATCCATGACTGGCATGGCAAGATCGGTGATAATCAATTGAGGGAGGAGTTGTTTTGCTTTTTCCAGCGCTTCTTGTCCATTATCTGCTTCGGTAAAAGTGAACCCCATTGGTTCTAATAGGTTTATCAATACTGCTCGATTTTCCCATCGATCGTCGACAATTAATATGTGCTGGCGCTCCCCTTCGTAGCCGATGATTGTTTGTCCTTGATCTACTGCATTTTGTTGTGCCCAATCGTTCGCGATCGGTATGGCTAGTTCAAAGCTGAATGTGCTGCCAATTCCAAGCTCGCTCATTACTTTGATTTCGCTTCCCATTAATTGCACAATTCTTTGACTGATTGCTAGTCCTAAACCTGTTCCTTCGGTTTGACGACTTCGATCGCCGACCTGTTCAAATGCTTTAAATATTTTCTCGATCTGCTCGGTGGCAATCCCTACGCCCGTGTCTTCGATCTGAAATTTAATATAGACAGTTGATGGATTAGAGGGATCAACTGGTTGCAAATCCACTTTGAACGTTACACTACCTTTATCTGTGAATTTGATTGCATTGCCAAGTAGGTTGAGTAATACTTGTCTCAGTCGTTTTTCGTCTATTTCTATTCCTTCTGGTAGGTTAGTACTAGGTTGATAAATGAAGTAGATACTTTTTTGGTCAGCTCTTAATCGACAGATTTCTACTACTCCCTGTAGAAATGAAGGGAAATGAATAGCTTTGGTAGTTAGTTCGAGTTTGCGTGCTTCGATTTTGGATAGATCGAGTACGTCATTGATTAGGGTTAATAAATGAGAGCCGCATTGATAGATAACGTTGACTCCATGACGTTCCTTTTCAGGCAGGGCTTTTGACCGATTTAAAATTTGCGCGTAGCCGAGAATTCCATTGAGCGGTGTGCGGAGTTCATGGCTCATATTCGCTAGAAATTCACTCTTAGCTTGGTTGGCATTATCGGCAGCTTCTTTGGATTGCTTGAGTTCAATGGTGCGCTCTGCAACGCGATCCTCAAGGGCAGTGAAGGAGGTTTTGAGTTGGACTGACATTTGATTGAATGAGTTCGCCAAACTTTCTAGTTCTTTAATGCTGCCGACTTCAACATTACGATCTAGTTCCCCTGCGGCGATCGCTTCACTACCTTGTTGTAATTTTTTAATCGGATGAGTAATCCATCGTGAGGTATAGACTCCCAGTATCGTTGCCACTCCTAATGCGGCTAAACACAGCAGAATCGTCGTGCGTGTATTGGCATCAATTTGAGTCATAAAGTCGGATTCAGGCACAACCACCACACTTAACCAATCAATCCCCCGTCCATCACGAATAGAGGAAATTTGGACAAAGTTTCGATGATTCCCCAGCATGAAATCTAACTGCTGGTTGGAATCAATATTACTAAATCCTCCAAATCGCTCCAAAATAGCTTGTGAAGTGGCAACAATCAAGGGGTCATCAACTTTTGTAGCCTCTATTTGCTGTAATGTCCTTTTATTGAGGTCAGTAATATAGGGATCTTTGATTGTCGAACTCGCAATTAGATTACCAGATCGATCGATAATAAAAGTTTGTCCTGTCTGACCTACCTTTAACGTATTGAGAAAACGATGAATTTTCTCAATACGCACAATATTATTTTGTACTCCTAAAAATGTGCCATTGTTGTCGTACATGGGTTGGGTCAGAGCAATTGAAGCTACTCTAACCGCATTACCTAAATATGGCTTAGTCCAGATCGGTTTTGTCGCTTGCTGACCATTTTTATACCAAGGTCGAACTCGCGGATCGAAATCTGGCTGAGTTTCTTTCAACTTAATTCTTTGACCTTTGTCCCCAAGTTGATAGATTTTGCGCTGAGGCAGATTTTCCTTTTCACCCACAAAAGACAAGATCCCATCATTTGGAGTGTCCTCTACTTGGATACTCGTGCCGTCAACCAGTGCAATTTGCATGAATTCAACCGTATCTTGTTTGACTAGTTGCCAAAAAGTCTGTTCTAGTTTAGTGACATCTGCTAAATCAAGCTTCCCCTGTTGTGCAGTTGCAACAAATACTTGCCCAGCAATATATGGTCTTTCCAAATAGTTTAAGACTTGCAGGTTAATGCGATCGCTCATTTCCTGACGCAACTGTCTGGAAACATCGTTAACGGCTTTTTGTCCGTTTCTTAGTGATAAATAACCAGTTAATCCCACCGTAGCGAAGATTTGTAAAACGAATGGAACAATTAGCACAAACCTTAGAGGTATGGCTTTCCTAAGATTTGAATTTATATTAGCCATCGATCGAAATGAGCCTAACTTACTGACCTATCGCAGGAATAGCGATTGTAAATATAGTACCCTCACTAAGAATAGAAGTAACCACGATATTTCCCTGATGTTTTTCTTCGATTATTTGTCTGGCGATCGCTAATCCTAATCCTGTTCCTCGTCCTACGGTTTTGGTCGTAAATAAATGGTCGAAAACCTTCTGTCTGGTTTCGTCATCCATGCCTTTCCCATTATCTGCAATGATAATCTTCACAAAATGATCTTCTAATAGCGTTGTAATGGTGATGCAATTAGGTTTGGCTTTAATTTCCTCAAAACTGCGTCCTAGATTTGATTCTTCTAAAGCATCAATCGCATTCGCTAAAATATTCATAAACACCTGATTTAATTGCCCTGGGAAACATTTAATTTGGGGTAAATTACCGTAGTTAGTCACAACTTCAATTTCGGGGTGATGCTCGCTTGCCTTGAGACGATGTTTGAGAATGAGAATGGTACTGTCAATACCCTGATGGATGTTAAACAGTACTTTATGGTCTTGATCGGCGCGGGAGAACGTTCTTAAGCTAGTACTAATATTCCTGAGGCGATCGCAAGCCATCATCATGGAATCAATCATCTTGGGTAAGTCTTCTAGACTATATTCCAAATCGATTTCGGTCTCATGATCGATAATTTTTTCGTTCTTGTGAGCAAAACTTTCTTGATATATTCTCAGATGCTCGACTATATCTGCGATCGTCGGTTTGGCTTGCTTGAGGCTTACAGAAATAAATCCGAGCGGATTGTTCATCTCATGGGCTACGCCAGCGACTAAATTACCCAACGCTGACATCTTTTCACTTTGGATCATTTGTAGCTGAGTTGTCTGTAGTTCTTGTAAAGCTTGCTCTAGAGCATCTGATTTCAGCTTTCGCTCAGTTTCAATACGTTTTAAATCGCGAATATCGCGCATAATCGTCGAGAGAAATTCTACTTCACCTTGAGCATTTTTATGGCTCATCAGAACTTGAGATACAGGGATTTCTTCTCCACTCCGACTACATAGACATAGTTCTCCCGACCATATGCCATCGCGCATCAACACGGAAATAATGTTTGTTTTGAAGGTTTCCAGCATAGCAGGAGCAATGATTTCAGAGATATGAAATTGATTTGTCTCCGCAGCAGAAATCTCTAATATCTCTTGACCTGCCTGATTGAGATAGAGATTATTACCATGGACATCCGCAATTCCCACAATATCGGAAGTTGCTTCCAGAATAGAGATTAGCCGCAATCTTTCTTGTTCCAATTGCTTGCGATCGGTAACATCTTGGAAAGTACCTAAGATACCAATCGTCATTCCATTAGCATCTCGCAAGGGAATTTTATTGGTTTCAGCCCATGATTGTTTACCATCAGCCTGTTTTATAGGCTCAATAATCCCCAGTTCTGAAATACCCGATTCCATAACTCGGCGATCGCACTCTCGAAACCAATCAGATTCTTCTTTCTTCCAAGGCATATCGTAATCAGTTTTACCAATAATATCTTGAGATAAGTTAAAGCCTGCGGCTTCAGCAAAAAGCTGATTACAACCTAGAAAAGTTGATTGTGGGTCTTTCCAAAATACCAACTGGGGAATACTGTCGATGATCAATTGTAAAAACTTCTGCGACTCTTGTAACTGCGCCTCAGTTTGCATTAGTTCAGCTAAATTTGTTTGAGACTGATGATAAAGTCGAGCATTTTCTAAGGAGATCGCTGCTTGAGTACAGAGAATCTCAATTACTCTTAGGCGATCGCTTGTAAATGCCCCAGTCGTGACATGGTTCTCCAAATACAACATCGCAATCAATTTACTCTGTTGAATAATTGGGGTGCAAAGCAAGCTCTTAGGCTGCTGTTGCAAGATGTAATCATCTGTTGCTAATGAAGGATGAAGGGTAGCATTGTCGATAACGGCAGTTTGCAGAGTACGTTTGACATTGTTGATCAAACTATGGGAAACTTCTTGACAGATTGATAGCTCGATAGTTTGTACCTTTGTCGGTTGATCGACTATAGCTACTGCTTCTACAAACCACTGATCTCCATGGGGCATCAATAATACGCCTTTATCTCCCCCTGCATTTTCTAGGACTGTATGCAGCAATGTGGCTAAGAGTTTATCGAGTTGAATCTCGCTAGAGAGTATTTGCGAAGCTTTCAGGACACTTTCTAGATCGAGAGCAGAGGAAATACTAGTGCTGGAGGACTGACTACCGCGAGTCTGCGAGGCAGTTAGCGATGTTGGTGCAAAAAAGGTTTCAGTTGAAGATAAAGATATTTGTTGTTGCAAAATTGGTGCTAGTAGTTTGGGATAGCGACGTTCTAAGTCCTGCACTTTAGCGATCGCCCCCCATCGAGCATACCCATAGTAGGCATTAGTCAGATAATCTTGGGCGATTTTTTCTTTACCCCATTCGAGATAGAACTTCGCCGCAAGCTCGTTAGCTAAGCTTTCCTCATTGAGAAATTGATTCTCTTTGGCAAGGGCAATAGCGCGATCGTAATATTCAATCGCATCTGCCTTATTCCCTAAGACTCGTTGGCGTTCGGCTTCTACTAAATACCATTTATGCAAATGATTAGCAGGGCTATTTTGAGAGCATCGATATAGACTATCTTGGTAATTCTGTAACGATACTACTAATTGCTTTTCCTCTATTCCTTGAGGAAATAGAGCTAGGTATGTTAGAGCTGTATAAAAATAAAAAGCAGCCACGGTCACTGAACCTGAAGCAGCTAGTATATATTGTTCAGCTTTAGTTTTATATTCTAAAGCTGATGTATAGTTGCCAAAATGGTAAGCAAGTAACAGCTTATAGAGATAAAGAACAAAAAGTGCAGTGAGATCGTTATCCTGTTGATGCTTGGGGAGCATCATAGCTTCACTATAAATATTACCCTCTAGATGATAATCAGAGAGAACAATATTCCCCCTCAATTTCTGCACTGTCTGCCGCAAAATATCGAGATAAACCTGAGGTGAATATTGCTTTACTTCAGCTAGAGCAGAACTATAGCTTGCCATCTCCAATTCCAATCCATCTAATTCTACTCCACTAAAAAAATTAGTGAAGCTATAGTTATGTATGCTATAGCCCATATAGGTAAAATCACCAGTTTCTCTACCCAATACATAACTATTTTTCAGGATTGGGATACTCGCCCTAAGAGGTTCTTTGTAATGTTGAACAAAAGTTCCAAAAACACAGAGGATCATAGAATGACGCTCTTTGTCATTAAAACGCTCTAGTAGTGCAAGTGATAGTCTACCAAAGCTGTATCCCGCTTCCACTTCTCCTAAGAAGGCACAGGATACAAGCCCCTGTAAAGCATAACCAACAGCCGAGGCAGATGTATTGCCAAACTGGAGTGACAAATTCACCATCGTCGAACTAAGTAGAGGGAGTAAGCTCGGTACTCCAATAAAAATCGGGGCAAATAACGATCTTAATATTTGCATCGCCGCCTGAGTTGAAGCATCCGTCATTTCTGGCAGGTCAACTAATTCTTCAATCCGTCTATGCTGAAGTTGTTCGGCAAGAGTCTGGAGAGCCTGTTTATTTAATTCATCATTAGGTTCAGAAGGAATAAAGACTCCTAATTGATAAAGAGCATCACGTCCTACGGCGATCGCTTCTAGCATCTGACTTTTTGAAGTTAGGGCAGCAATTTGAATTTCATAAATTTTGATTTTGTCAAAATTTGTCCGTACTCTCTGCAACACTGATGCTGATGCCTTCTGCATTCCCTCTAAGTCGCCATTTAAATAACTGACTTCGGCATCCGCTACATAGAGTTTTAAAGTCAAATCATACTGACTTTGCCAACAACTCGCTTCTAGTAAATCAATTCCCGATCGCAGATACATTTTTGCCGCAGCATAGGCAGTAGAGTTTTTGGCTTTGATAGCAGCTTTGAGACTTAGTTGAGCTAAGACTTCCCGCTCCAATGGCTGTTCGATTAAGATCTGTCCTCGATTTAGATGCCCGACAACATCAAATAGCTTTTCTTCAAGTTCTATTGCTGATAGACTTTTTTGGAGTAATTGACCAATCTTGAGGTGAGTTTGCGCCTTTTGCCCATCGGGAATTAAGGAATAAGCTGCTTGTTGCACGCGATCGTGCAGGAA
>CAIJEA010000219.1 GCA_903819605.1 uncultured cyanobacterium
AGCCCCGCTCTCGTTTTTTGGGTTTAAGCTAAGTATTTCTTAAAGACTAATGTTACGTTATGACCACCAAACCCGAAGGAGTTAGAAGTAGCAACATTAATTGTCATCGGACGAGATTTATTAGGCACATAATCGAGATCGCATTCAGGATCGGGATTTTCTAGGTTCATCGTTGGAGGTGCAATGTTGTTCTGTACTGCCAAAACTGTTGCTACAGCCTCGATCCCACCCGAACCACCAAGCAAATGACCTGTCATTGACTTAGTTGAGCTAACTGCTACCTTGTAAGCATGTTCACCTAAAACTTGTTTGATGGCTTTAGTTTCAGTCGAGTCATTCGCCGAAGTGCTCGTACCGTGAGCATTGATATAGTCCACCATATCAGGCATGATGTCACCATCTTTAAGGGCTAGAGACATTGCTCTGATAGCACCCTCGCCAGTGGGCGAAGGAGATGTCATGTGATATGCATCACAGGTGCAGCCATAGCCAACAATCTCCGCATAAATTTTAGCTCCACGCGCTAGAGCATGATCGAGATTCTCAATAATTAAGATCCCTGCGCCTTCTCCCATGACAAAGCCGTCGCGATCGCGATCGAAAGGACGTGAGGCATGGGCAGGATCGTCATTGCGTCGAGACATTGCTCTTGCTGAAGCGAAACCAGCAAACCCAAGTGGCGTAATTGCTGCTTCAGTGCCACCGCAGATCATGGCTTGGGCAAACCCACCTTGTACCAAACGAAACGCATCGCCAATTGCATTTGATCCAGCCGCGCAAGCTGTGACAGTGCAAGAATTAGGACCTTGTGCGCCAGTATGAATGGCTGTTAGACCTGCTGCCATATTACCGATCATCATTGGAATCATGAATGGACTGCAACGGGTAGGCCCCTTGGTGCGAATAATTTCATGTTGATCTTCGAGTACCTGCAATCCACCGATCCCAGTGCCCAGTAGAACACCAATTTGAGCAGAGTTAATTGGTGTAATTTCGAGCTTAGCGTCGCGCAGTGCTTGTAGACTAGCGCTAACACCAAATTGAGCGAAGCGATCCATGCGTCGGGCTTCTTTGGCAGGAACGTAGTCAAGTGGATCGAATCCCTTAACTTCTCCGCCAACACGACATTCATGATCAGTGGTATCGAAGCGAGTAATTGCAGTAATGCCGTTTCGACCATCGACTAGACCTTGCCAGTATTCTTCGACCGTGTTACCGATCGGTGTGATTGCACCTAGTCCAGTGACAACGACGCGAGAGTGGGACTGAGGGTTTTGCATTTCGTTTGGAATCAATATGTCAAAAATTTCAAGAATGGCTCTGTAGCAATCAGAAAAGACTTATAAGCTTTTGGGATTGTGAGTTACAAGGTTCTTGAGTAACAGTAATACTCAAGCTGTATAAGACAAAATCATTTTATAAAGAAAAGAAAAGCTTTGTCGCTGAGCAACAAAGCCTTGAACTAAAACAGATGCTTAAGCAGCTTGTTTGCTGTCAATGTAATCAACTGCATTCTGAACAGTGGCAATCTTCTCTGCGTCTTCATCTGGGATTTCAACGCCGAATTTTTCTTCTAGAGCCATAACTAGTTCTACTGTATCAAGAGAGTCAGCGCCAAGGTCGTTCGCAAAGCTAGCTTCAGGCTTAACTTCGGCTTTATCAACGCCTAATTGGGATGCAACGATGTCTTGAACTTGCTCAAAGGTACTCATTTACTTATTCTCTGCTTACAACCGAAAAACTTTTTAGCGTTTTTAATTTTATCGGATAAAGGTAGCTGTATATACACGATCGCCAAGAACCTACGGAAAAAATCAATTTTTTATTGGCGTGAGGTCGGTCAAGTTATGGCAAATTAAGGCAAATGTCAAAAATTATTTAGTCTCAAGCCAACTTTTTACTTGGCGGATCATGAATTTTCCTGCTACAGAATTCCCGATTACATCAAGACTAGGACTATAACAGGCGATTACAGCTTGATTTGGCATAATTGATATTAAAGCACCACTCACACTGGACTTTGATGGCAAGCCAATATCTTTAGCAAATTCGGCTGAAGCTGCGTACATTCCACATTGGGTCATGACTTTTAACACAATTGGGATATTTAGTGACATCTCAGTATTTACTAGCAACGCCCCAATTTTAGCTAAGTCTTGAGCGCTACCACGTAGGCAGCAAATTTCCTCATAAACTGATAGATCTCGACTAGGACTAAAAATTATGTCTAAAGAATTTAGGCGATCGGAGATTTCTAAGTTACGGCGATTAGCAACCGATCGAACAGAAGTGAGCATTTCTAGATCTAAGCTCAAATTTGCGCCTGATTTCTGATTTAACCAATTTTGCAAAGTTTCAGATGAGGTTAATAGTGATGAAAGTGCGATCGCGCCACTATTAATCATCGGATTTTTGGGCTTGCCTTCTGGAATTGAATTAAATGGCTCACTACTCGGCTCAGAATCAACGATTTGAAAAACCACATCGCCACCGAGATTTTCTAGCAAATAAAGTAATAAAAATGGCTTGATCGCGCTCATTAGAGGGAAATTTACTGCGGTGTCACCTGCCATTACAAAATCGCTGTTTACATGTTTGATCGCGATCGCGATCATTTGTGGATCAACTTGAGCCAGCAACGGGATATAACTTGGCAACTCACCTTTATTTATTTCTTGTTGTGCTGTCTCTAGCAAATGTTGGAGATTTTCGAGCATAAATTTTATTTTTTAAGACTCATTGCTGCTTTATAACAAGGCTGAAATTAGTGTTGCCTAACAAGATTCCGCTATACCATGACTGCTCTAAATCTGCTTCACCCACACTGCGCCGATCAGAAAGCATTATAGCTATCAACTCCAAACAAGGAAGGCGAAGATCGCTGCCTTCCTTGTTTGGACATGGTGTGAGCAAAGCTAACACCTACACTTTAGAATGATCTTTTTATCGCTTTAATGAAAGATTGATCTAAATTTCTATCTAAAAATTTATGCCGAAAAGCTCCAAATAGTTTTAGCTGCGATCAAAGCTAGGGTCTCTCTGGATAAATAAGAGTAAATAGGAGCTATATCAAATCGATCTCAGCGTACGGGCTCTCCAAAAAGCTAATTTGTATAAAGTAACTCTGATCCTCAACTCTTAAGATCGCTTTAGCGAGCTTAATCCCAAATAAAAAATGGCGTAGGCATTTTTTATTTGGTGCTCTAAAATATCAGCCAAATATTCCTTTGACATCCACAGCTAACAAGTTTACCCTTATAAATTAGGTGTAGAAGAGGGTAATCTCTAGAATGTTTAAGGTCAAAGGTTCAGTTGTTCGCAATTTAAGCTGCCTATCTTTTTTGGCAACCCTATCTGTATCGCCAAATCTGGCTCATGCAGAGAAAACTCAATCTATAACAAACGACGATCCTTACAAGGCTATACAGCTAAAGACCGAGCCTCAAACGACAGCGCAAAATGTAACTTCTGTATCACAATTGAGTGATGTTAAGCCAACTGATTGGGCTTTCACTGCATTGCAATCACTGGTCGAACGCTATGGTTGTATAGCTGGATATCCAGATCGCACCTTTCGCGGCAAACAAGCCACCAGTCGTTACGAATTTGCCGCAGGTTTGAATGCTTGCTTGGACAAGATCAACGAAATTATCTCAGCAGGACTAGCTGATAAGGTTAGCAAAGAAGATTTAGCAACTCTGCAAAAATTACAAGAAGAATTTGCCGCAGAACTTGCAACCTTACGCGGTCGTGTTGATGCCCTCGATGCCAAAACTGCCAAGCTCGAAGCGCAACAATTCTCAACCACTACAAAACTCAATGGTGAAATTATCTTCTCTACCACAGCAGGTAGCGGTGGACCAAACAATAAATCATCGAATGTAACATTTGGATATCGCGCTCGCCTTGTTCTCAATACAAGCTTTACTGGCAAGGACTTATTGAGAACTCGCCTTGAGGCAGGTAATAATTTTGGCAGCACAGGCGATCCTTCTAGTCTTGCGGCATTATTAGGTACTAACACCGCAAGAATTGGACCAGGTTCTGGTAACACCATAGGAACAAGCGCACCTGCCAATTCTCCCGCCAATACTTTTAACCTAAGCGTACTGGACTATAAGTTCCCAATTTTTGATGGCAAGGTGAATGTCTACATCGCGCCCGTAAGTTTCCCTGATGAGTTTTTCACAGTTCTTTCTCCAACAGCTAGTAACGGACAAGGTTCTATTTCGAGATTTGGTCGTTTCGATCCATTGATGCGAATTGCAGGTACAACTTCTCTAGTAGGCTTTGACTGGGCAATTGCAGACAAAGTTAGACTACAAGCTGGTTATGGAGCGTCTGCCCCTGCTAATGCGTCTCCTGGCGGGCAAGGTGGATTGTTTGGAGGCTCGACTATTGCTCTAGTGCAGCTTTTATTCAAACCTACTGACAATCTAGATGCTTCTGTTACCTACTCTAATACTTATCATCAGTCCAACTCTTTAGGCACTGGTTTAGTTAATACTGCAACAGAATCGATTAGTGCTACTGGAGTTACCTCTATTAGAGCTAATTCAATTGGAGGTAACTTGGCTTGGAAAGTCACTCCCAAACTCACTTTCCATACTTGGGGAACTGTGATTTTTGCAGACTCAGTAAATAATTCTGCATCCACAACCTTTACAAGCTGGATCACAGGGTTGACCCTCAATGATCTATTTAGTGAAGGTAGTTCTGGCAGCATTCTATTTGGTCAACCAATTAACCGCACATCTGCCAGTGGATTGGCAACTTTAGGATCTGTGAATGCTACTCCTTATCATTTAGAACTGTTCTATCGCTATCGAGTTAGTAAGAATATTAGTATTACTCCAGGCGTTTTCTGGGTATTTAATCCAGAAGGGGTCAATACTAACTCCACTGTGACTGTTGGCGTTATCCGTACTACATTCACTTTCTAAAGAGATATCAGAGGCACGCCTTGCGTGCCTTTATAATTTAAAGATAAGAATGTTTAACTACTTGACATTCTTATCTTTAGAAAAGTCCTATTATTTAGTGCTATCAAATTTTGATGGAGAAATAAGCTATGACAACGATCGCGAAACAAGATCAAGATCTCGCAAGTGTAATGAAAAATGATGGAGTCGCTAAGGCCAATACCCATGACAGCATCAATCGAATTTTTAACCGTCTAGAAGACATCAAAAAAGAGATGGGCGAACCATCTTGGTCAGTGCGTCTTATTTATACAGACATGATGAGTGCTGTCATGATTTGCCAAAAACCTGGTGAAAGCAATCGCACGCATTATCATGCCAATGAAGATGAATGGTGGGTGGTAATGGAAGGTGAACTAGAGTGGGATGTTGATGGTCATGGCTCCTACCGCGCCAAAAAAGATGACATCATTTTTGTACCGCGCAAGGTAATTCATAATATTCGAGTTGTTGGCGATCAACCATCGATTCGTTTGGCGATCGGGAAGCCCGATGTCAATCACATTTTTGTTGAGGATCACGTTTTTGCTGTGAATTAGTTGATACGGCAATTATGACCAAACTCCATGAGTTCACTAATGATTTCAATGAAAAAGTAGCGATTATTACGGGAGCAAGTAGTGGCATAGGTCAAGCTGTTGCGGAAACGATCGCCAGTTATGGAGCGCATACTGTATTTATCTCTCGCAGTGGTGCAGAGGAGATCGCCGCAGAATTAAATTCAAGAGGCAAGTCAGCATTATCGATTCCTTGTGATGTATCCGATGAACTTCAAGTCAAAGAAACGATCGCTAAAGTTTTTCAGAAATATGGGCATATAGACATTCTGATCAACAATGCCGCCATTAACCAAATCGCCAAGATTGAAGATATCTCTCTTGAAGACTGGAATAAAGTAATGGCAACAAATCTAACGAGTCAGTTTCTATGTTGCAAACATGTAGTTCCTATCATGAAGCAACAGAAAAACGGCAAAATCATTAATGTCTCCTCAATCGCGGGACATTTTAGGAGCAAAATATCTGGAATTCACTACGTCACATCTAAGGCAGGAGCGATCGGTTTTACTAGACAGCTTGCTTACGAGCTAGCCCCCTTTCAAATCAATGTCAATGTTGTTTGTCCAAGTCAAACCTATACACCCATGCTATCCGCCACATTGCCGCCATTAGAAGAACAAAAACTGATTGACTCCATCCCATTAGGTAGAATTGCCTCAATGGCTGAACAAGTAAATGTAATTCTATTTCTTGCCTCTCAGCTTTCTAGTTATATGACAGGCGCAGTCGTCGATGTTAATGGAGGGCAATTTTAACTCTCAGTAGATGCTAGGATGCTTCACAGCTCTCTCACTTAGTACTTATGTTTTAATTCTATGTTCACATTAGAAAATCCTCTCGTCATGCTTTACGTGAGATTGATTGGTTGGACTGTCTTAGGTTATGTGTTAGGAAAACTATTACCCAAGATTTTCACTACTTATCTCGGTAAAGCTCTACTGTTTGTGGGAGTTCCGATCGGTATTGTTTCTTTTCTTCGCCAAGCTGACTTATCGGGATGGATTATAATTGCACCAACAACTGCTTGGGCAGCTATTTTGGTCGGTGCGGGATTAGCATGGATTTGGATTGATTTAGGGCTTAGTGATGAGAGGTTTAGGGCATTATCGAGAGGTATTACATCACGTGAAAGTTCTACAGAAACCTCTTCAGGCACAGATCTAGCTATACAGAATCAAAGCTCTTGGTCTGGCTCGACTCAGGGAAGTTTTTTGCTAGCTATGACTCTAGGCAATACTGCTTTTATGGGATATCCAGTCAGTCTTGCCCTAGTAGGTCCCCAGTATTTTGCTTGGTCGTTATTTTACGATTTGATCGGCTCGACGATCGCTGCTTATTCTGTCGGGATTGCTCTTGCTAGCCGTTACGGGAGTATGTCTAGCAGTCAGAAAAGACCCAATCCATTTGTGTCCATGGCTAAGACTCCAGCTTTATGGAGCTTACCAATAGGAGTGGGGATGAGGTTTGTCCCTTTGCCTACGGTGATTTCTTCTGGAATGAGTACAATCGCATGGACAACTGTAACCTTATCGCTAGTAATGATTGGGATGCAGTTGAGTCAGTTAAAGACCTTAAAAAATGTCAAGCAAGCACTCACTTGCTTATCTATTAAAATGTTGCTTACACCATTGGTTGTAGGGACAGGACTAATGTTTTTTGGAGTTACGGGTGAACCTCGCATGGCACTTGTTTTACAAATGGCAATGCCACCTGCTTTTTCGACTCTTGTAATTGCTCAAGCATATAATCTCGATCGCGATTTAACAGTTACAACCTTAGCTTTTGGTGTAATTCTCTTGCTATTTACAATACCAGTTTGGCTATGGCTGTTTTCCTAAAAAAACAGAGTAAATTTAGTCCATCAAGGTGAAGACATAATTACATAATATTGTGAACATCGGATTATTTAAGAATTAACGTAAAAACTGTCAATATGCCGAAACTACTGATCAGTACTTCCTCTTTCGATCTGGATAACAATCAAGTATTACAAAATCTTCAAAAACAGGGATTTGAGATTATTTTAAATCCTTATGGTAGAAAGCTTAAAGAAACAGAAGTCATGGAACTTCTTAGTGATGATGTGGTGGGGATTATTGCTGGGGTCGAACCTTTAACAAAAACCGTGATTTCCTCAGCTAAATCTTTAAAAGTAATTTCTCGCTGCGGGGTTGGAACTGATAGCGTCGATCTTGAAACAGCAGCAGC
Organism: uncultured cyanobacterium; assembly: GCA_903819605.1. Classification (GTDB taxonomy): domain Bacteria; phylum Cyanobacteriota; class Cyanobacteriia; order Pseudanabaenales; family Pseudanabaenaceae; genus Pseudanabaena. Next base: position 7,751 of record CAIJEA010000219.1, read on the forward strand.
AATGGAAATCCCAGTGCACATAACGCCATCAGCACCAGTGATAGCTGTGGCTGAGTTAACAGTAAGCCTGACGCTTTCTACATTGCGCCGTACCTTTGAAGCTAGTCGGAATCTAAGGGAAGGGAGTTGGAAACCTCTCATGGGAAAATTGCTAGCTTCTCAAGTGGTTGGTATAATTGGCTATGGAAGGGTTGGAAAGCGCGTAGGAACGCTTTTAGGAGCTTTTGGTGCAAGGACACTTGCTTATGATGTGGTATCTGGAGATTCACTATTTGCTGATACCATTTGTCTACAATCCTTAGATGAAGTAATCAATCAAGCAAATATAATCACACTGCATATTCCGTATAACGTTGACAATCACCATCTTGTCGATCGCAACTTCATTAATAAGATGAATCCCGGCAGTATTTTAGTGAATACTTCTAGAGGTGGGATTATCGATGAGGAAGCTTTATATGATGCTCTAGTATCAGGTCATTTAGCTGGTGCAGCTCTTGATGTTTTTGAGGAAGAGCCTTATTCAGGTAAACTCCTTACTCTTCCACAGGTTGTCTTGACACCACATATGGGGTCGTATGCGAAAGAAGCCAGAACACAGATGGAGCAAGAAGCAGCCCAAAATCTATTTGATAGTCTTGTAACTCTTGGTTTAGCTAAACAATAAATAGGTGAGTCGTGGGC
>CAIJEA010000220.1 GCA_903819605.1 uncultured cyanobacterium
ACTGAGAAAATAACAGCCGCAAGAGCAGCTAGATTAGTCCAAGAGATTCTCTGTATTTTTAGTTTGCCAAGATTCAAATAGTTTTTACTTTGGGACATCAGCACACCATTATTGCAAGGAAAGTTAAAACTTTTTTGGCATTATACATTAAATCTACTTTAAACCCATCGACTTACCGTAGATTTGTGATTGCTTATATTAAGTTAAGTAAATGTGTGTCTCCTATAACCGAAAGAGTTATAGTCCGATTAACCATTGTTTTGTAATTTCGGGCGATCGCAAATACAAAAAAATAGATGCTTATATTCTGGCTTCTAAATAAGCTCAGGATATTTCCTTGCGATTTTTGGAATAGGTTTTTAACATCCAAATCAAAATAGAATCTTGACTGGAAAATGAATTGCGGATACTTTACTGTTCCAAACAAGGACGTAGTGAATTAAGTCGGACAAAAACTAAGGTAAAAAATTTTTTGAAAGTGATACTTCGCATTACTTTCAAAAAATTTTTTTATGACAGCGCAAAGCGCTGTATCTATTTATCAGTAGGATTAATCGGAATGTTAGTTTGATTTAATTCTGCGAACTCTTGGGAATATAGCTGCGATAGAAACTCATAGTTTATATTTTTACCTATGCCTGTGGCACTGATTGCTGGGGGATACATCATTTCATAGGCGATGGGCAAAATAATTCCAGCAGCTAATCCTATAAAGCCTAAAATGGTGAGATGCTTAAAGAGACAAAGCCCCATAATGGCAACACCACACAGCGGTCCTAAATATTGCCAAATCTGCTTCCAGAAATGATACCTTCTCAAACCTTTCTTACATTGATGACATACTTCTGGTTTGAGTGTAATTCTTCCATTACTATTGATCCTGTTAATATCGAGCATAGCATCCACTGCATCTTCTGCTAGTGACTGTGGTGGGTTAGCAATTACGATTTTTAACTCCGCGATCGCATCAGGATTAGAGGATTCACAGACAACGCAACGGTGAGGAAATTTGGCATTTTGGAAAAATGAAAGAGCGATGTCGTGGGTCATGATTAGATTGCCTCTCGCGAATAGAACTTTATATCGGTAATCAAGTAAGGTAATAGACAAGCATTATTATCGTAAACCATTAGACATCAAAGTTAAATATTCATAAACCATCTACATTCTCAGACACCAAAATTCGCTATAGTTTTTGATGGTGTGGCTAGGAGCTTGCTCAAAGCAAGAAAGAACGATGAAACTAAATCCGATCGCGATTGCTGCCCTAATTACCAGTATTATTGGACTTTCGGCATTTGATGGGTATTCTGCCCAAGTCATCAATTCATCCAAGGTTATTCTATCGCAGACTGATATGCCCTCAGTCACACCGCAACAGGCGATCGCTCGTATATTAAACTCTCGAAAGCTTAAAGCTGAATGGTTTGCGCCTGATTTTTTAGTAAAAGTGCCACTTCCTAAAATGGAAGAAATTATTGCTAATATGCAAATTGCTGTGGGGAAATGCCAACAAATCCAAGATCAAGATGTCAGCTATTTAGCAATATGCGATCGGGGGAATATTCCAGTCAAAATCAAACTCAATTCAGAAGGGAAAGTCACCGCTATATTTTTTGCTAAACATCAACAAACTTTCGAGCAAGCCGTATCCAGCTTTAAAGAATTAGAAGGGGACGTAAGTTTGCTAGTAATGGAAGGTAAGAATCAACGAGCTGGAATCCGTGCCGACGATCCAATGGCAGTTGGCTCTGCGTTTAAACTAGCAGTTCTCAAGGCCCTAAAAAATCAAATCGCTGACGGAAAAATTACTTGGGGACAAGTAGTTTCTCTTCAAGCAAAGCAACAGAGCTTCCCCACAGGGATTTTGCAAGATTGGTCAGCAGGTTCGCTCTTAACCGTCCAAACTCTAGCAAGTTTGATGATCTCCATCAGCGATAACACCGCCACTGATGCACTAATCGATTTAGTTGGTAAAAAAGAAGTAGAAAGATTTACCCTTCGTAATCGTCCATTTCTTAAAACTCGCGAAATGTTTACATTGCGAGGCTCCAAAAATGCTGAGCTGTTAAAAAAATATCGACTTGCCAATATTAGCGATCGCTTACAGATTTTGAAGACAATCTCAAGTCAAGAGCTGCCCGATATTTTAGAATTTGTGAAAAGCCCCAAAATTTCTCTAGATATCGAATGGATTTTTACAGTTCGTGAGTTATGTTCCCTAATTGAGGATGTTGCCGACTTACCTTTAATGTCCTTTAATTCAGGATTAGCCGATCCGACAGAATGGAAAAAGGTCTCATTTAAAGGTGGCTCGGATGCAGGCGTACTAAACTTCACAACTCTACTTCAGTCAAAAAATGGTAAATCCTATTGTGTCTCAACAACGTGGAATCACACTTCACCCGTGAGTGAGGCGAAGCTTGCAACTTTATATAAAGGCTTGATTGATACTCTCTCTCAATGATTCTAGAAGCAATAAAAAACGTAGAGGCAATTCATGAATTGCCTCTACGTTTTTTGCTATTTCAATTTAAGCGTAATCTTGCAGGGCTGTGACTGAGATTGCACCAGTTTGAAGCGATCTAATCGCCGCGATCGCCGCCTTTGCGCCAGCTAATGTCGTGATCACAGGAATCTTGTAAGCAAGAGCGGTACGTCGAATCATTTTGCCATCAGTTTTCGCTTCTTCTCCACTGGGTGAATTGATAATCAATTGGATTTGACCATTTTTCATCGAGTCGCCAATGTGTGGACGACCTTCGTGAACCTTGAGGACTTGCTTAGATTCAATACTATTGCGGCGAAGAATCTTGTGAGTTCCTTCAGTTGCTACAACCTTAAATCCAAGCTCAATAAAGGCTTCGGCAACAGTAGAAATGCCACTCTTATCGCGATCGTTGACCGAGATAAATACAGTTCCTTCTAGTGGCAGATGGGTTCCCGCAGCGATTTGGGCTTTAGCAAAAGCGCGACCGAACTCAGTATCAATGCCCATGACCTCACCAGTCGATCGCATCTCAGGTCCCAAGATCGTATCTGTTCCTGCAAACTTAGCAAAGGGAAGTACGGCTTCTTTGATTGATATATGCTTGGGAATTACCTCTTCAGTTAACCCGAGTTCTGCAAGGGTCGCGCCAGCCATGATTCGAGAAGCGTAGTTAACGAGGGGAACATTAATCGCTTTACTGACATAGGGAACGGTGCGCGATGCGCGAGGGTTAGCTTCAAGGATGAAAACTTTGCTCTCTTTAAGATTATTGTTATTCAACTGAACTGCGTATTGGATATTCATCAAGCCAATTACTTTAAGGGATTTGGCGAGGCTAATTGTCCATTTGCGAATGGTAGCGAGAACTTCAGGAGGTAGTGAGAAAGTAGGAATCGAACAAGCCGAATCTCCTGAGTGAATCCCTGCTTCTTCGATATGCTCCATAATGCCGCCGATGGTGACATTGCCAAGTTGATCGGCGATCGCATCGACATCCACCTCGATCGCACCCTCAAGGAAATGATCGATGAGTACAGGATGTTCTGGCTCGATGATAATGGCGCGACGCATATAATCTTCTAGTTCAGCATCGGAGTAGACCACTTCCATACCACGACCACCAAGAACGTAGCTAGGACGGACAACTACAGGATATCCAACTCGTTGCGCGATCGCGACGGCTTCATCTTCCGATCGAGCTAAACCATTTTGCGGTTGGGTAATACCGATTTCTTGACAGATTGCCTCAAATCGTTCGCGATCTTCAGCAATGTCAATGGAGTCAGGCGAAGTTCCCCAAATTTTAGTTGTGGAGTTGGTATCTTGGAGATATTTCAACAAGGGAACTGAAAGTTTAAGCGGAGTTTGTCCACCAAACTGGATAATTACTCCTTCAGGCTTTTCCGCTTCGATGATGTTCAGCACATCTTCGCGGGTCAATGGCTCGAAATAGAGGCGATCGCTAGTGTCGTAATCGGTGGAGACAGTTTCAGGATTGGAGTTAACCATAATCGTCTCAAAACCTGCGGCGCGTAACGCATAGCTGGCATGACAACAGCAATAGTCAAATTCAATCCCTTGTCCAATCCGATTTGGTCCACCACCGAGAATCATTACCTTGCGCTTTGTGGAAGGTAGGATCTCTGATTCTTCTTCGTAGGTTGAGTAGTGATAGGGAGTAAGGGCTTCAAACTCAGCCGCGCAGGTATCAACGGTTTTATAGGAAGGAATCACACCCAAATCTTTGCGATAGCCACGAACTGTATCTTCGTTTGTACCAGTCAGATAGGCAATCTGGCGATCGCTAAAGCCCATGCGCTTAGTTTCGAGCATCTCTTCTTTTTTGACGCTATCGAGCTTTCGACCCTTGAGAGAAAGTTCGACATCGGTGATCTCGCGCATTTTTTGTAAGAACCAAGGATCGATATTGGTTAGTTCAAAAATCGCTTGCACCGATAAACCTGACAAAAATCCATCGCGAATTGAGAAAATGCGATCAGGATTAGGAACTCTCAGACTGTACTTAATTTTTTCAAGATCGGGTAGGGTCTCTTCGCGATCGCCGCCAAAGCCAAAGCGACCAACTTCAAGCGATCGCAATGCCTTCTGAAAAGACTCTTGAAAAGTACGCCCGATCGCCATCGCTTCACCAACCGACTTCATTTGTGTCGTTAGGACTGGCTCTGACCCTGGGAATTTCTCAAAAGCAAAGCGCGGAATCTTGGTAACTACATAATCAATAGTTGGCTCAAAACTGGCGGGAGTTTTCTTGGTGATGTCGTTGGAAATTTCATCAAGGGTGTAACCAACTGCTAGTTTGGCGGCAAATTTGGCGATCGGGAATCCTGTCGCTTTCGAGGCAAGTGCTGAACTGCGTGACACGCGAGGATTCATCTCAATCACGACCACATCGCCATTTTCAGGATTGATCGAGAACTGAATGTTCGATCCACCAGTTTCCACGCCGATTTCACGAATAATTTTGATGGAATAGTCACGCAAGCGCTGATATTCCTTGTCCGTAAGGGTTTGAGCAGGGGCGACCGTAATCGAGTCGCCTGTGTGGATGCCCATGGGATCAATATTTTCGATGCTGCAAATGATCACCACGTTATCGGCGAGATCGCGCATCACTTCTAGCTCGTACTCTTTCCAGCCAATCAGCGATCGCTCGATCAGGATTTGCGACACAGGACTTGCTTCTAACCCAGATGCACAAATTTCTTCAAACTCCTCTTGGTTATAGGCAATCCCGCCGCCAGTGCCACCCATTGTGAAGGCAGGACGGATAATTAAAGGATAGGAACCAATCTCATGGGCGATCGCGCGGGATTCTTCCATGGTTGTTCCCAAGCCAGACGGACACATGGCAACACCAATGCGCTCCATCGCCTCTTTAAACAATTTGCGATCCTCTGCCATTTCGATCGCTTCAAGTTTTGCGCCAATCAGTTCCACGCCATATTTTTCTAAAACGCCCATTTTTGCAAGCGCCACGGCGGTATTTAGTGCCGTCTGTCCGCCCATAGTCGGTAAGATGGCATCAGGACGCTCTTTCTCGATAATCTGGGCGACAACTTCAGGGGTAATCGGTTCGATGTAGGTGCGATCGGCGGTGGCGGGATCGGTCATGATCGTAGCGGGATTGGAGTTAACTAGGATCACGTAATAGCCCTCGTCCCGTAAAACTTTACAGGCTTGGGTTCCCGAATAGTCAAATTCGCAGGCTTGCCCGATCACAATTGGGCCAGCCCCAATCAGCAAAATCTTTTGGATGTCATTACGGCGGGGCATAAAATCTTGTATTTCTTAGGTAACTCGCAATACATTTTATAGCGTCATGGCGATCTCTTAGTATGTAGCGCATGATGCTAATTAGTTTGTTGGCTATGAACTAACACTATTTCTCTATGGCTTTGAGGGGTGTTAAGATGCAAATGGTTAGATGTATCAGATATGTGCAGCCATGTTAACGACAGAAACTTCTACTCAAAAGGATGTTAGGCGATCGCTAATACAAGAAATCGAACAAACTTCAGATCATTTACTAAGTGAGGTTTTAGATTTTCTTTTGTTTGTGAGGGCAAAACATTCACAAGATGGTTTGAATATAATTGCTAGTAGCGATGAAACTGATGAAGATTATGAGGATATTGCAGATGCTAAAGCTGCTTTAGCATCTATTGATTCTGAAGGCACTATCTCTTGGGAAACGCTTAAAGCTGAGATTGGGCTATGACGTATCGCATTGAGTTTGTAAAGCAATCTGCCAAACAGCTAAAATCTCTGTCCACTGAAGAGCAGCAAAGGATAAAGATAAAGATTGATGCTTTAGCTGATGTTACACGTCCTGATGGTGTGGTCAAAACTGACTGGTGAAGATAATCTCTATCGGATTAGGGTTGGGAACTACCGCATCATCTACTCTATTCAGGATAATCAACTACTCATTTTAGTGTTAAAAATTGGTCATCGTAGAGATGTTTATCAGTAATTAGTAGAGGCGATCGCTTACTACATAGCAACAGAAACTTTTACTCAAAGCGATACGAATTGTGTCGCACACTCGGTCAAGAATTTTAGGCTTTTGCTCTGTTGTATTAGCCTACATTTTTCCCCATAACTCACCTATATGGAATATTACTCATACAAATACTGTAATATTGAGCAAAATAATTGTATTGCTCCGAAAGTTTCCGTATAATCGTCAAATTCAAGGCAGTAAGGCTGAAATTTTTAGTATAGTTACTAATTAGGCTAATACCATGTCGGGACAATCACAAGATGATATGTTTGTTGAAAAGGAACTTGCACAAAGGGTCATTGCTCTCACACTCGCACGCATGATTGGAACCAAAGAAATCGACCCATCCAAGATCAAGAGCAAGAAGAAATTTCATCAGTTAATAGACCAGCTAGGAAGAACGGAAAATACTCCCTTTGAAATCCACATCAATCGTATTCCAGAACGTATAAACAGCATTAGAATTACGTTGGAAAGCGGTGACCCACAATCGGCTATTGTGCTTCTTCACACCTTGATTGAAAGCGAAGTGAATACTGTTGTCCGCCTTTTTCTACGGGTTCGCGGATTCTCAAATACTACGATTACGACAGCCATTGCAGGGATTGATTTGAAGTCCAAAGTCGATGTTTTACTTCCCGTGCTTGGGATACAGGTAAGTTCGCGAATTCACCAATTGACCTCTGAGTCACAGCGAATCCGCAATGCAATCGTTCATTTCAAAGCAACCCCTACGCTCTTTAGCGACGTACATGAGGTTGCGGGTGACCACGAGGTATCTAAATTAAAGGCATCGGAGTTTTTTAGTCGCAATACTATCCTCTCAATTGAAAGGGATCTGGGGAGGTTTGTCGATGACTGTGCTTCTCAATGTCCAGAAATTCAAGCTGCACATGCATTACTTGAGCGCTATTCGGTCTAATCTATCATTTGTCGGACATGCGCGAAAAGCTTTGCAGTTGGTGAATTTAGACCTTATACCGAAGTAATATACCCGTTAAAATTCTCTATTTCGAGCCAAGATTAGGCAGTCAAAAATGGTTGCTTCGTTGTTGAGTTCTAAAAAGTTATTGGCGATCACAATGATGAAAAATTTATTGGTGATGGGGTGCGATCGCCGCAAGTAGAGATTCTATTGCTCTTATACAATATAGAGATTTAGGTAAGTCCAGTACTTCCAAAACCACCAATACCGCGATCGCTAGTTCCTAATTCTCCTTCAATGTAATGCGCTTGAATTACTGGTTTTAAAACTAACTGAGCAATCTTTTGTCCTTTAGTGAAGGTATAGGCATCTGTCCCAAGATTAATCACAATGACTTGAATTTCACCGCGATAACCAGCATCAACCGTCCCTGGAGAATTGAGAACAGTAATTCCATATTTGAGAGCTAGTCCACTCTTAGGGCGCACTTGGATTTCGTAACCAAGGGGGATGTCAACTGCTAAACCAGTAGGAATTGCGGCGCGGTTTTGTGGCTGTAAAGTGACTTCCGCAACGGAATAAACATCTGCACCAGCATCACCAATATGAGCGTAGTTAGGAACCTGTGCTTCGGGATGGAGCTTTTGAAATTTAATTTCTACAGTTTGCATTTATAAAAAAAGTTAATGGGATGAGAGATAGAAAGAGTAGAACAAAGCGATAATCTTTCTATCTAAATTAGAATCGCAAATTAGGAGTAGCGTCTGGACGGGTAGAAGGACTTGGGCGAGTTGGATCGGTGGAATTAGGAGTAGATGTTGGGTTGGGAGCCGTTGGAGTAGGAGTTGTTGTTGGATTTGGAGTAATAGGAGATTCCGTAGGTCTAGGAGTAGTAGATGGATCGGTCGTGGGAGTAGTTGTTGGCTGTTCAGTTGGTGTAGCCGTTGTAGAGGGTTTTATCGTTGGTGTTGAAGTAGGAGTCTTAGTCGGCGATGGTTGAGGTTTTTGTGGAGATTTGCGTGTTACTTCTAGATTATAGGTAGTTTCTTGAGAGCTTGTAGTTTTAATCTTGATATAGTATGTGCCAGTCTTGGGCAATTTACCTTCCCAATATCCTCCCTTATTGTCTTTAGCTGCATTGTCTAAACTAATTTGCTCTGAGTTTTCAATAGTCATTTGTAAATTTTCACCATTGGTCAGAGATACGGTCAAAAAATCTTCTTTTTCTCCATTAAAACGGACATTAACGATTTTACCAGCCACAATCTTATCGTTAATAGATTTGCGATTTAGACCTTCATTTTCACCCAGATCTAACTTGATATTAGTGACAGTTGGATCATTTGGTGTAGAGGTCGGTGAAGAGATCGCAGTATCGGTAGGAGTTGTCGTAATCCGATTGCGACTGAAGAAGATCGAAGTTACAGCCCATGAGCCAACACCCGCAACCAAAATAATCAAGATGCCGACAAACCAGTTAATACCACTGTTATTGGAGCTATTGGAGTTGTTCTGGCTGCTATTGGGATAATTTGCAGGATTACGATTACTGGCTCCTGCTACTACAGTTCGCTGGGGGATGTTTGCTGCCACATTGGAGGGAACTTGCCGACCAACGGCATAGGTTTTTGCGCCAGAAAAAGATGCTTGAGCGACCTGTAGAGCTTGCATCACCTCATCCGCTGAACGATAGCGATTTGTCGGTTTATAGCTCAACATTTGGTTGATTACCCTTGCGAAGGCAGGATTGACATTGGTGAACTGTTGCCAATTCCAAGCAAGATTTATGCTGTCAAAAAGTTCTGATGGCTCTCGACCAGTCATCAAAACAATTGAAGTTACCGCAAGAGCATAGAGATCGCTATTAGCATAGGCATTGCCCGACTGTAACTGCTCTGGTGGGGCATAGCCAGCTTTACCTGCAACCGTTGAGGCGGGAATACCCATCTGTGAGTTTAGTTTGGCGTTAGTTTCTTGGACGACACCAAAATCGATCAGTACAGGTAAGTTATCTTGCGATCGCAACATCAAGTTTTCAGGCGATATATCGCGATGAATGATGTTATGACCGTGCAAATAACTCAGTACTGGCAAAAGCTGTTGCATCAATGCGAAGATCTCATTCTCCGAAAAAACTTGTCCAGTCTTAAGGCGATCGAGTAGCAAATTACGATAGTTTTTGCCTTCCACATAGTCCTGTACCAACAGCAACCTCCCATCCGACTCAAAGGTAGCCCGAAATTCTGGAACCTGAGGATGACGGATTTGATAGAGTACCGATGCTTCACGCCGAAATAACTCCTTTGCCTTTTCCGACACCTCTAAAGAGTCTTGAGGAGGAATAAATTCTTTAAGTACGCAAGTTTCATTAAAGCGCTCTAGATCCTGCGCTAAATAAGTACGCCCCATGCCACCTTGTCCAATCGTCGATCGGATAGCATAGCGACCTTTAAGAACAAAACCTTGGGGGAATGGGGGTTGCATAGAAAATTAACTAAATGAATAAATAGATCGGTTTAACTAGGCTTCGCCCAATTCAAACCTAGTACCTAACCGCCATTGCGCTGCCTCGAATCAAATATTTTGAGCCTTCGATGTCGATTGAAGTACCAACTTTTACTTTTTCATTACCAAATACAACGCCTTCATTGGTGACTCTAGCGATTGATTCAAGGGTAAGAGATAGATCTGATTGAGATGTGGATACAGCACGGGGATCGTCAAAATAAACCGCAGTTCCATCGGCTTTAGCGGTAACGACCTTTGGTATGGATATATCAACTTTTTTGATTGTAACTTCGCCGCGTGGTTGGTTGCGAATGATGATACTGACTTTATCGCCAACTTGAATGAGTTTTTCGGGATTAGTTGCACTTAAACCGCGCACATTCATATCTACTTGGACGGTTTTATTTTCGGCAGATAGCATTTGAGCGATTGAACTGCCGCTATTGCCTGGGACGATGAGTAAGCCAATCAAGACAATCAGGATCGTAGCGATCGCTCCGATGTCTAGAATACTAAGTTTGCCAAATAAACGACCCTGCCGATCTAAAAGTGCCATGCGTATTTGTTATATGTAACGTTTGAGATGTTTTTAAAGTTTAGAGATTTGATGATGCGATTAAACACTGTCAGCATTACAGTATAAGGGCAAATTGAATCCGTGAAGACAAGCAAAGCTCGTTTACTAAACTTCATCTTTTGTAGTTATACTCGCTGCAAATTACTACATAGTCAGACTTTCCAAAACTTAATTTTTCTTTGGTAGCGCGTTTAATAGCTCTTCAGCAATGATTTCTGACATGATGCTAGTCATTTTAGGCAGCAAAATCTCGTTAGTTCGGCTGATCGAGTCGCTGAAAATTTGTGGCATCATGCCGATCGCTTTTTTGCCCGTTGCGGATTTATAAAATCCAATAATGTCACGCAGTTCAGCATCCGTAAAATATTTGTCATAGATTGGATAGGAAACTTGCTCGATCAGCTGGCTGACATCAATTTTTTGGGCGACGCGATCGCGGTATTTGATCGCCATCCGTGACACTATCTCGCTAAATTGCTTCTGAACTTCAGGCTGTTCGCTTCCGAGGGAAGGGACATCCTTTAAGATTGCAGATACGAGTTTAGGCAACTCCGAACGAACTGTCGCATCCATGATGAGTTGGGCATTTTTGTTTGCTTCAGTAATGTCGAGTAATTCTTTGATTAAAGCTCGTTTTTCTGAGGAAATTACTGGAGATATCGGTTTTATTGGTTGTTTTGTCTCGCTGCTTTCTTGGGCGATAGCGGGGTTAAAGGACGGTAGAGCTAAGGCAGCAGTGAGCAATGAAGATAGGGTAACAGTTGCAAAAATACGGTTTAGCATAATTTTATGAAGATATTTTTTCGAGATTATAGGTGAGTTTGTCAGCGATCGCCGTAACCCAATTTTCATCTTGCTTAGTATAGCTACGTGGGATATTTGCTCCTAAAACCATGACTCCTTTTTCGCCCAGAGGTTGCACGATTACACCCTGAGTATTTTCAGGCAAATAGTCAAACTCAATCCGACCGGGGTAAAGCTCTAGTTTGACTAGATAAATCGGTTTTTGGGTTTGCATCACGCGCTCCGAGATCTTCCCAATATTCACCTGATTGCTCTTACCTAAAATCCCCCGACGCAAAATAGTTTTGCGATCGTAGTAAATTGCTACGACTTTGGTCACTGTATTAGTTAGCAGGATATGCGATGCCCAAGCTATTTCCGTTCTCACTGCTTCGGATAACGAGTCATCTATTTCAAACCCTTCTTCACCAACTAAAGCCACTGCATCAGGTGGTTTGGGTTGGACTTGTTGCCATAGTAGTCCAGTTAAAATTAAAACAGCACTTAACAAAACGCCAAGGGCATCAGCGCGAGACTGACTAGCAGTGAGATTTAACGTCACCATGCGATTGGCTAATAGGGCAAAACCGCCCAATGCGCCCACAACAATGGGTAAATATCGAATCATCCTATATCCTTGTCTAACCGCAATGCATTGATTTCCTAAGACAAAAAAGCTGCACTACATAAGTACAGCAGTGCAGCTTTTTTAAGAGAGTGCAAAAATTGCACTCTTCATTGTTTCAATTAACCGAGAACCTTACGAGCAGTTGCCAAAACGTTATCAACGGTAAATCCAAACTTCTCGTAAACAATAGGGCCTGGAGCCGAAGCGCCGAAGGTGTCCATACCGATTACTGCGCCTTCAGAGCCAACATACTTATGCCAGCCAAAGGTGCTACCAGCTTCAACACTGACACGCTTTTTGACAGAAGCAGGAAGTACAGATTCTTTGTACTCGTCAGATTGCTCGTTGTAGAGTTCCATCGAAGGCATGGAAACAACACGAACAGCCTTACCTTCTCCAGCCAAGATTGCCGCAGCCTTAACAGCTAGCTCAAGTTCAGAACCTGTTGCAATAAAGATCAACTCAGGATTTGGCGCATCAACAACGATGTAACCGCCTTTCTTGGTTCCTTCGATGGAAGTGCCAGCCAAGTTCTTGACGTTTTGACGAGTGAATGCCATCAAGGAAGGACGCTTACGGTTAGCGATCGCCACTTGGTAAGTACCAACGGTTTCCTTAGCATCAGCAGGACGTAATACTAACAAGTTAGGAATTACGCGCATCGAAGCAAGAGTTTCGACTGGTTGGTGAGTAGGTCCATCTTCACCGAGCATTACGGAGTCATGGGTCATGATGTAAAGTACACCAACCTCAGACAGAGCCGACAAGCGGATTGCGCCGCGCATATAGTCAGCAAATACAAGGAAGGTTGCACCGTAAGGAATTGTGCCACCATGCAGGATCATCCCGTTCATGATCGCGCCCATCGCATGTTCGCGAACACCAAAACGGAAATTACGACCTTCGTAAGAACCATATTGGAAGTCGGGCTGACCTTTAACATAGGTCATGTTGGAGTGAGCCAAGTCGGCTGAACCACCAAGGAATTCAGGAAGTACAGGAGACAATGCGTTCAAGCAAGCTTCCGAAAGTAAACGGGTAGAGGTTTCTTTCTCTGCAACAGGCTCAAGCGCTTTTTCCCAGCCTTCAGGAAGTTCACCAGCCATGATCCGCTTGTACTCAGCAGCTTCAGCAGGATAAGCCTTTTCGTAAGCAGCAAAGCGCTCGTTCCATTCGGCTTCGGCACTAGCACCTTTGTCGATCGCTTGACGGAAACGAGCAAGAGCATCAGCAGGAACTTCAAAAGGCTCGTAGCTCCAACCTAGGTTAGCGCGGGTTGCTGCAACTTCATCAGCACCGAGAGCCGCACCGTGAACGCCAGATGTACCAGCTTTTTTGGGTGAACCGAATCCAATGGTAGTGGTAACAACGATCAAGCTCGGCTTGTCTTTAACTGCTTTAGATTCTTCAAGAGCTTTAGCGATCGCATCGAGGTCTTCGTTACCATCAGCAACATAGGTGACATGCCAGCCATAAGCTTCGTAGCGCTTGCCGACATCTTCAGTAAAGGCGAGGTCAGTGCTACCATCGATGGAAATGCTGTTGCTGTCATACATCATGATCAGCTTGCCGAGCTTGAGGTGACCACCCAAGGAAGCTGCTTCTGAGGCGATGCCTTCCATGTTGCAACCATCGCCAAGAATCACATAGGTATAGTGATCGACGATATTGTGACCGGGTTTGTTAAAACGGGCTGCCAAATGTGCTTCAGCGATCGCTAACCCAACTGCGTTACCAACGCCTTGACCGAGAGGTCCAGTGGTAACTTCTACGCCTGCGGTTTCAAAATTTTCAGGGTGTCCGGGGGTTGCGCTACCCCACTGACGGAATTGTTTGATTTGATCTAGAGGTACGCTGTCATAACCTGTGAGGTGCAGCAATGAATATTGCAACATGCAGCCATGTCCTGCGGACAAGACAAAGCGATCGCGATCGAACCACTTAGGACTTTTAGGATTGAATTTTAAGAACTGATCGAACAGCACAAAAGCCATTGGTGCTGCGCCCATCGGCAGACCGGGGTGACCAGATTTTGCTTTTTCGACCGCATCGATCGAGAGAAAGCGGATGGAGTTAATGCAGAGTGTCTCAAGGGTTTGAGGTTTCGAGGGTGCAGCGACCATAGTTACAATTGCTTAGAAAAATTTTGTACTCAATCAGGTATATTTTCCCTCAAAACTGTCCCAAATAATAACAAATTTTAATATTTGGTATCCTCTTACTCAATTTGTACGACAAACATTAGATATCGAGCTTTATAGCAGTAGCCAGTTATATCCAAGACAAAAGCAAAAACCAGAATAGAGTTGTGTTGCAAAGCGCCGCGACTCTATTCTGGTTTTTATGCCTTAACTTATTTGGCTATAGCTATTTCATTTAAGACATTTTTAGGATTGATGTAGATATAGCAAGGATCTATAGACAAAATAAAAAAATGTACATAGTGCTTTGTAGCGCTTCTCTTTTTTGCTTTATTAATTTGCCCTAAGCGTTATGTCGAAACTCAAACAATTATTACGCCAGATTAAAATCAGTAATCCCTGACATATCTAAGTATTAAAATGTGAGCATATAGGAAAACAATCCTAAATGAAGTTTTCTAGATATTCCTTTAAAGGTGATAGTTATGAACGGTCTAGTTAAAAAATTCATGGATACGGTGGAATACTTAAGCGATGCGATCGCGAAAATTTTTACCCCCAGTAAAGATGATTTTCCTGCTACAGGTGAACAACCCTACAAAGGCGATCCTGCTTCGGAAAATGTTAAGTAAATAAAAAGATAAGAAGGCAGTGCTTTGCACTGCCTTCTTATCTTTTACTGTTATTGTTTATGAAGCTACTTAACACTATAAGTAATGCGCCGTAAATAATTTAGATCTCCCTATGTCGCAACCTTCGATCGCACTGCCTCCACAAGCATTACAAAGTCCTTGGCAATGGGCAAAAAAAAATTTATTCAGCAGTTGGTTTAATGTCTTCCTTACAGTTTTTTGTGCTTGGGTGCTCTATCAATTTGTAAGTGGGGTCTGGATATGGGCTACAACTAAGGCTCAATGGTCAGTTGTAAGTAGCAATTTACGCTTGTTTTTAGTTGGGCTTTATCCAGTTGAAGAGTTTTGGCGGTTGTGGATTATTTTAGCGATCGCAGGTGGTTTAGCGGGAATCTCATGGGGTATTTGGGGAAGGTTTAGTCGCACAGTTGCGATCGCCATTAGCTCGTTATCGATTGCTCTAGCAATCTTGCTGCCCATTGATGGCATCTCAAGAATTCTGACTTTAGCTATAAGTGGTGCGATCTCGATCGGTTTTGTGGTTGGGCAGCAATGCAAGCGATTTGAATCAAGTTCGCTAGTTTTAGCGATCGCGTGGTTTGTATCTTTACCAATTTCTCTATGGCTAGTTGGTGGAAATTTAGGACTGACTGCCGTTGATGTGAATGTCTGGAATGGATTAGTTTTGACTTTGATCGTAGCGATTTCGGGCATAGTACTATCTTTCCCATTGGGAGTTTTGCTGGCTTTAGGAAGACAAAGCACTTTACCTCTAATTAAATGGTTTTGTGTTTTTTATATTGAAATTGTACGGGGATTACCACTAATTGGCATTCTGTTTATGGCGCAGGTGATGTTGCCTTTGTTTTTACCAGCAGGTTTGGAAATCGATCGCGTGTTGAGAGCGATCGCGGCTTTTGTATTGTTTAGCGCGGCATATCTTGCGGAAAATGTTCGAGGCGGTTTACAGTCAATTCCCAAAGGTCAAGCAGAAGCGGCTAGAGCTTTAGGATTGAGTATTCCATTCACGATTGCTCTCATCGTTTTACCTCAAGCGCTCAAAGCTTCAATTCCTGCGATTGTCGGTCAATTCATTGGTTTGTTTAAAGATACTTCTTTAGTAGCGATCGTGGGACTGGTTGATTTGATGGGTGTATCGAGGACTGTGCTATCTCAACCTGAGTTCATTGGGCGCTATGCTGAGGTTTATCTATTTGTTGCTTTAATCTATTGGATATTCTGTTTTTCTATGTCTCAAGCCAGTCAAAAGTTAGAAAGAAAACTGCAAAATTGAAGCTAAGGGAAAGCAAAAGAATGATCGATCCTGCAATCAATAATGAGGTAACCATTGAATATTTAATATAGCCGCTATGTTGCTAGCTAACTCCCTACAATTGTCAGAGCATCTTAAAGGTTTATATATCAAAACTGCTGCAAAGCTGAAAGACCGTGACCGAAGACAGTTTATGGCTGAGGCGGTCAAAAGTCTGGGTGTAGGAGGACAAACACTTGCAGAGCAGGAGTAAAAGGAGAATATCTAAACGAAAACCGACTGGGAAGGGTGATGGATTAATTATATGAATATGGCATCACACTAATATTTGTGAAGATAGCCACGGAGATGTGTAAGCGATTTGGTGTAAGTGTCAAGAATACGCATCTTGACAGTACAAGTATGTCAGTGCATTGGAAGTACAAACAACGGAAGCAGGAGAGGAAAATTTAGTCGAAGAAGACTCAACCGAGCCAGTAGAGATCGCTATTACGCAAAGTTACTCACGAGACCATCGCCCAGACTTGAAGCAATTTACATGGCATTTACTGACCAGCGAAGAAGAAGGAATCCCCATATTTATGAATATTGCAGATGGGAACAAAACAGACCAGAGCGCTTTCCCAGAGGTAATCAAAGCATTTCAGGCAGAATGTGAAGGAGAGCAGCCAGACTTGTACGTGATGGATGCAGTCTTGTATAGTGAAGCAAATCTGGGGGAATTTGGTCATAGCATCGATTGGATTAGCCGAGTACCAGCAACGATAAAAGCTGCACAGGAATTAATCCAAACTATTCTGTTGTCTCCAATAGCTGCGGCGCAATTTCTTTAAAAGGAGGTTCTACCTCGCCTCTGGCTAGCACAGTTACTATTTTGGGTAATGATTACATTATTTACGAGGTGCTGGTTTCAGCAAAATATCCTTAATCGGTTCGCGTATCTCCCCTTTATCTGTGTCTGTTTTATCCTGCTCTTTCGGTTCAGATTTCTTATCATCTTCGTTGAAATCAGATTTCCCGTTCCGATCTAGTTTTTCTCTAATCTCTGGACGCTCCAATTTTTTGAGATCGATTTTTAAATCATTTTTTCTTTCAAGAACTGGTGGTTTGGCGTTCGGAAATAGTACTTGAAACTGAGCTTTAACTTTTCCAAGACTTGGTAGATCTCGTTTATAGCCTTTTACAAGGGGACTGATTAACAAATTCTCGTACTCTGACTGCGAAATTTTTTGAAGTACTGCTTTTTTCTCTTTCCTGAAATTATGAAATCTTTCACCACTCTTTACAACTTGTATCTGCGATATTGGTTCATCATTGCGAGTAACCGTAACTTCACCCTCTAAAACTTGAATCTGGTCGTTACCGTCTCCATCAATTTCTAGTAAATAAGTTGTGCCACGCACTGCTGTATTTATTGAAGAGGTACAGGCTGAAACTGCACCATTAATTAACACGCTACCTTTCTGTAGTTGAGCGCCACAGCCACCCACAGTTAAAAGAGAGTTATGGCTGAGACGTGCGATCGCGTGATTGTTAAATTCAATCTCTGTGCCTGATTCACCTGTCCTGACTTGATCATGTGATTTGGCAATATCATTAACTGCCGCTTTGCGATCGTGGATGTATACCTGATCTCCGTCTAGGATTTCTGCTACCTTTGCAGATTGACTATCAACATTCGACTGAGTTGAAGCAGTAGTTGTGGTGATGGTAGTTATATTTGTTGGAGAAGCTGGACTTTGCGAATTTGGCGGTGATTCGTTGTTACTACAACTAGCTAAAAGTGAAATAAAAATCAGAAGTAGTATTTTTTTCATGTATTAGTGAGTAAATTTCCATCTGTCGCAGCAATCTTGTAACTATCTTAGAATGACAAAAAAAGATTGATCGGGTTTATAGAGAAAAACTAATAGTTACAATTTAAAAATTCATCTTGTATCCAATAAATTTTGCTCGCTATACCAGTCTCGTTTTACTCCGATAATTTTCCATCATCAGGACTACTCGCAAAGTAATGGCGCTGATGGTGGCAATCCTGCCAATTATATATAGCGATTTATCGCCCAAACCGGCGTTGCACATATTCATAATGTTGTTCTGTTCAAATATTGTGATCGTTAATTGGCAAGTCTTTTAGGATAAATTTCTTGTCTACTGACGCTTGATCGTTATGAATATGTGCAACGCCGAAATTCTAACCCTGCTGCCAAAACCTTTGATTGTGCATCCAAAGTGCCAACAAGAGTTACGCGATGCCCTCTCTGTTTCAATTCATATCCCAGCGTCGTCATTGGATTCAAATGACCGCTTGCAGTTGGGCAAAGTAACCCGATATGTGTCATTTCATTCTCCTAGTTAATTGGCATATGACAAGGCTTACATTATCTCTATAGATACAATTAATCCATAGCCACTAGCACACCTCAACTCACAGTCAACGCATTAGGACTATGGGCTTTGTTGAAACAGTGATTACCCACAATACTGCAAAGCCTAACGCAGTGGGGTATTTTGGGCATTGGTTTATAGATAGGTGATTGCAGAGCGTTCTATCGAAAATTCGCCCATAGCAATAATGTCACGCTATCCGATCCAATGTGCGATCGTACTTTGTAACGCTACCCAATCACATTGGTTCTAGTGGAAATGCTGATTTCAATTCTCCACTAGAACGCATATCAATGTTTATAGTGGCTGACGGTGCGATCTCATTACCTATTTGACTGGTTTGTTGATGGTAATGTCACATTAACCGCTCCAGTTTATTTCGTTTTTTATCCAACCACTATTAAGCTAGCAGCAACGATCTTTCGTTTAAATTCAGCTAGTTGTGCGCGGCGATCTGATAAAGACTGTTTGCTCTTTTTCTTGATAGCCCATCCCTTACTTTCCCATGGTTGAATAAGATTTGTGAGTTCATCACTATAGGGTTTAAGTGAATTCTGGGTAGGTTTATTTGGAGCGTCAGGCACAATGGTAGCTTTCTTACCCATCAATGCTGCCGCATCAACTGCCCAGTCATGCATAGCTGTAACGGCAAGCTCAAAAACTTTGGTTTCTACACTGTTTACTTTCGTTGTGATTATATCTCGCGTTGTTGCGTTTCGAAGAGCAGGAAGATCGTTTGCTGCTATTTCAGCAAGTTTGTATGCTGCCGCAGGACTAACTTTCTCTCCATACAACATTCCAATAGCTGATTCAACCTGATTAACATAACGAGTTTTTGTCAAATCGCTAGCCTCTGATTGCCTTATCCTCATTGTCGTTGGATCGTCAAGACTACCCTCCCATTGTTCATGAAAGGACTGACCAGCACCAGTACCATACATCTTGAAATGCCATAGCTCGCTTGCTCCTATCTCCATTCCCTTCGTTGCCTTTGCAACTTCGTTCAGCGCATCTCTTGCTGCCAATTGCTCGGCACTAGCTTTTTTCCCTAGTTCGTTTATCTCAGCTTCAAGATCTCTAAACCATTGATTGCGAAGCTTAGGAATACTGGGAATTGTTTTGTTTTTATTAGCAAGTGTTTCAAGATAGTTTCTCAATTCCACAACTGCTTGGATTTTTTCATTATACAGATCGTCGATAGCCCAAGATAATTGCGTACCGCGATTATAGTTCTCAAGAGAAACTGCATCGTCTCCCACGGCTGCAACAATACCAGCATAGTGATATCCCCATTTATGCTTGAACATATCTATCTCAGCACTATTGAGAGCAGAGCCTGCTATCTTCTTGTCAAGCCCTGTCAGCCAAGAACGAATGGTAACTGAGTCTGGCATCGGTGAACCTTGTGTAATTACATATCCCTCACCAACCCCAGCTTTTGCTCCAGAATTGATACCAAGAACGTTATCTCTTGCATTTTTACCTCCCATGTTCTTATAGGTATTGGGCAGAGCAATGTTGTGATCGCTAGAAGTCACTCCAGACGTAGTTAGGTGATTGGCAAGAGCTTGACCATTTCCAACCTGTGTTGATGCAAAGTTAGCAATTTCTTGAGTAGGTTCTTTTTCTTCTTTTACAATTGCTTCGCTACCTTGTCCGGGACCAAAAACTGCAACTCGGTCGTTTATATCGCCAATAATATACTTGATAAAAGAGTTGCATTCCGATATTTGCCCAAATTTTTCAAGCACTTGGGGAGCCATCCCAGTCTCTATTTTTCCAGGCTTGACCATGTGTAGATTAAGCGTAGCTCCATTCGGTAAGGTTACATCTTGAGGAGCGTCAAGCGATCCACCAGCATCTAGGGGATCACGTAGTAAATGGACAAAAAACAACGTTAAGGCTGAAAAGCCTAGTGGGAGAGAGTTTTAGCCGCTAACTATCCCAAAGACCCTGAAATTTCATAGGAGCAA
>CAIJEA010000221.1 GCA_903819605.1 uncultured cyanobacterium
ATGAATCGTAGGGGCAATTCATGAATTGCCCCTACGGTGAAATATATAGGAGAAAAAATATGTGGCTTAAAGCGATCGATCATATTCAAGTTACTTCTACACCTGAATTAGAAACAGCAATGCTCTTTTTCTATGGTCAGGCTTTAGGATTGACCGAAATCCCCAAACCAGCATCCCTACAAGCCGTTGGTGCATGGTACCAGTTGGGAAAGACTCAGGTGCATATTGCGACGGAGCCAGAAATCCATAATGCCCAATCTCGACGACATATCGCTTTTGAAGTAGAAAATTTAGAATCTTTCCGCCAACATTTGCAAACTCTGGAAGTTGAGATTATTCCCGATCGCCAACCCCTTGCAAATTGCGATCGCTTTTATCTGCGCGATCCTGCGAACAATCGGATCGAGATCCTCGAATATCATTAACCGTGTTTAAGCATCATACTTTAGACTGATGCTTAAACAATTTATCATCACTTTTGGTTATGGTTTTTACAATTAAGACTGTTTGTTTGTTTTTGTTATACTGGATACAATAGTGACAAATCTAATAAGCTTTTCACGAGTTGAAGAGGGGATGGGTATGTATTATGTTCGGCAATATCAGAGAAGCTCGTTATCAAGAAGGACAGCGCGATCGCGATGGGGGAATTTTGCCACGTAAACATGATTCCGCTTATTTGGAAGGGTATCTCAAAGGCAGACCTGAAGGTTTAGATGGAGTTATGCAATATTTTCCTACAATAGAAGATTATTTGAAATGGAAGTTAAATCATTCAAAATCTTCAAATGTTTGATTTTTGCGGGTTTAGAGTTGGGACTTCTACAGCAATTTTCGTTCAAACCCAAATAAAGGCAGCGCCTAGCGCTTCCTTTATTTGGGTTTGATGACCTAAGTAAAACTGGCGTTGTAATAGTAAAAATTTAAGTACACTAAGATAAACCAGTAACTTTTTGGAAGTTTTTTAAACTATCTATGGCAACAAGCGCAAATGACTTAGATATAAAACATTACATCTGCTTGTTTCTTCTCTTCACATTTTCTCAAAAGATCCTCCAGCGTATGTTTATGTAAGATCTCAAAGGATGCAACCTTCGCAGTTTCCCACATGTCAATGACAGAGGCTTGTTCCGCAGTTATTGCTTCAGGATTTTTTTGATCTTGAGGGCTTTCTCCATCTAGGGCAACAACAATATCAGTGAGTTTTATTTGCCATGGTTCGCGGGCAAGATGATAACCACCTTTTGCTCCACGTTGACTGGTAATAATTCCCGATCGCCTCAGCATCGCCATAACTTGATCGAGATAGCGAATTGGAATCCGTTGACTGATTGCAATTTCACTAACAGAGGTTGGTTTACCCTGTTTGTGGCGTGTTGCTAATTCCAGCAGGGCAATACAAGCATAATCAACCTTACAAGATAGTTCCATTTTTAAATTTAGTGCTGGGCTGATGTGACGGGTGATAGAAAATCAGCATCCTGAAACATCGGTGTACTGAGATAGCGCTCACCAAAACTTGGGAGGATTACCACAATCAATCGATCGCGATTTTCTTCCCGCCTACCAACTTCAATAGCGGCGGCAAGAGCTGCACCAGACGAAATTCCTGATAGCAAACCTTCTTCACGGGCAAGGCGACGACCATAGGCGATCGCTTGTACATCAGTGATACCAATTACTTCATCAATCAAATCGGTGCGTAAAACCTGAGGTACAAACCCCGCACCAATGCCCTGAATCTTGTGAGCGCCAGCTACGCCACCAGCTAATACAGGACTATTAAATGGCTCGACAGCGATCGCCTTAAAGCTAGGTTTACGTTGTTTGATGATCTCCGCAACACCAGTAATCGTGCCACCAGTACCAACCCCTGCGATCAAAAAATCCACCTGTCCATCGGTATCATTCCAAATTTCTTCAGCCGTAGTTTTACGATGAATCTCTGGGTTAGCGGGATTATTAAACTGTTGCAGCATATAGGCATTACCTGTAGAAGCAGCTATTTCACCAGCTCGACGAATCGCGCCACGCATTCCTTCCGTTGCAGGAGTTAGCTCCAGTTCCGCACCATAGGCACGGAGCATCGCCCGACGCTCTAAACTCATGGTTTCTGGCATGGTCAAAATCAAACGATAGCCCTTAGCAGCGGCTACCATCGCAAGCGCTATCCCTGTATTTCCCGAAGTTGGTTCCACTAAAACTGTTTTCGCAGGACTGATTAAGCCTTCATTTTCGGCATCCTCAATCATCGCTAACCCAATCCGATCTTTAACCGAAGAAGAAGGATTAAAACTTTCGAGCTTGACAACAATTCTGGCAAAACTTCCTTCTGTTTGAGGGATGCGATTAAGCGATACAAGGGGTGTACGACCAATCAGTTCCGTAATACTTTGTGCGATTTTCATTTTTATTTTTGAGAGTAAATATTAAACAATTTTAGGAATTACGCAAAAACGGCTTAAAACCCGAATTTCTTCGTAGGGGCAATTCATGAATTGCCCCTACATTTCTTCTTGTGCTTAAGCCCCTTGTCTATCAGCTTTTGCTAACGCTTGATTTGAGATTGGATTTGGTCAAAAATTGCGCCATCAGCAAAGAATTTCTTATTGATATCGCTCCATCCACCCAAGTCTTTAACAGTCGCCAATTCTTTGACCTTAGGATAAAGATCGACAAACTGTTTGTCTTTAGCGACAGTTTCATCGACAGGACGAAATCCGAATTTGGCAAATTCGGTTTGAGCTTCAGGAGTGTAAAGGAACTTTACAAATGCTTCAGCAACTTCCTTTGTGCCATGTTTAGCAACATTCTTATCAACGATCGCGATCGGATTGTCAATGGAGATATTTACATCAGGCACAATATAGGTAACCTTTTCTCCTTTTTGTTTAGCCAAAACTATTTCATTTTCGTAGTTAATCAGAGCATCACCTTGACCTTGCTTAAAGAAGGCATCAGTTGATTCTCTTGCGTCTTTCGTCAGGAGGGGCACATTCTTGAATACTTTGGTTAATGATTCCTGTGCTTTGGCATCACTACCACCTTTTTTAGCAGCAGCATTCCATAGGGCAAGGAAGTTCCAACGAGCGCCGCCTGATGTTTTAGGGTCAGCGGTAATTAAGCTGATACCATCTTTTTCTAAGTCCGACCATTCCTTGATGTTTTTAGGATTACCTTCGCGAGTTACCAAGGCTGCAACCGATTTAGAGACAACCGATTCATTGGGAAATTCTTGTTCCCAACCTTTATCGATCAGTCCCGCTTTCTCAATTTTGCTAGTATCACCAGCAAGGGAGAGATGCACGATATCTGCTTCTAGCCCGTCAATAACAGCACGAGTTTGTGAGCCAGAACCACCGTAGCTTTGCTTAAATGTGACTTTTTGATTCTGCTCTTTCTGCCACTTTTCGACAAACTTGGGAATGATTGCTTCATGGGCTTGCTTGGTTACAGCAAAGGAGACAAGGGTTAGCTCAATATCCTTTTTGGGTTCGCCTGCTGGTTTAGTTTGCGCGACTGGACTACTGCTTGAGGTCGGAGTAGTGGCTGTAGGTTTTGTGTCGGTAGCTGCCGAGCAGGCTGCCATAGTAATACCGATCAATGTACCGACGATAAAGAAAGATACAAATCGCTGCCACCATCTTTGGCTAGCAATTTGACTAATAACTTGGATGAAATGATGTGCGATCGCACGAGCCGAAAACTTTAGACGGTTGGTAGAACGTTGCCGAAAACTCATGTACTTTTATCTCCAATAAGCCAATGAACAGGCGCGATAAGGCGCAAAAGACAGCGTGATAAGACGCAATACGTAGGGGGCAGATTAGTTTAGAAACAGGCTTAAAATAATCTACGGTATTTACACTTGAGTACCGTACTTAGTAAGATACAATACTTTTCAACGCAATACAATTAAAATCTACGGTTTCTCGACTGGGTATGTGATGATTTATCTCGAAACAACGATCTCCCGTGTTTACAAGCGCCGCGAAATGCTGCCTCGCCGCCAAAACTTTATTTGGAAAATTGAGTCTGGGGTGGTGCGATCGCTAACTTGGACGGAGGATGGACAGGTGATTTGCTTAGGTCTGTGGGCAGATGGTGATGTTATTGGTAGCGATCTGTCTAACCTTCAGCCTCACGAAATGGAGTGTTTGACTGATGTGCAGTTAACTGAAATTCCACGATCTCACTGGGGCGATCACGTTGATGCGATCGTTCGCCATAATCAAACTAATGAGTTTTTATTAAAGATTGCCCATTGCCGTGCTAAGGATGATGCTGTGCGCCAGTTATTGACTTGGTTAACTGATCGCTTTGGTGAAGATGACCGTAAGGGGCGATTGATTGGTTTGCAGTTAACCCATCAGGAAATCGCCGAGCTAATTGGTTCTACTCGCGTTACGGTGACACGGATTATTAACGATCTAGAAAAGATTGGTGTTCTCTCTCGCAAAGGTCGTAAGTTACTATTTCTTGCTGAAGGTAATGAGCATTGGAATTATGAAATCTAGAAAAGAAGCACCCGTAAGGGTGCTTCTTTTCTAGATTATTTCTAACTTGATAGTTGCAAGCTAGAATCCACGGACATCCTGCGGTAAGAAAGCGCGATCGCTTGGCAGCATGGCAACGGGTTCAGTGAGCGTAAATTCTCCCTTTAAGATCCAATCTTTGAGAGTTTTAGCTGCTTCCTCGGATAAATGTAAACTAGCAAGTGGTGCAGTGCGAACAGTTGAGCCTGCGATCGTGATTTTTCCAGACTTGAGTTGTGCATAGGAGACCGAACCAAAAATTGGGCGCACTCTTCGAGGAATCGAAAAATCAATTACTGGTGCAACTAATTCTTCATCAAGTACAGAAGCTCTCGCCACTACCTCTTCGTCGATTACGGGCAGAGGTACTGCTACGCCTATCATCAGCGAGGCTCCATAATTACGAAAATAGCATCCGCGCACCCATTCGGGAGTCATTTGTTTAGCATCACCAATCAAAGCTAGAGTTGCTGCTGGGCCGATTGGAGTGCGATTCTCCAATCTTTTTTGTAATGGAAAATGTTGTGTCCCTTCCCAAGCCACATAGCCAATGCCACCACCCATAAAGATCCTTGTACCAATACCAATTAACCTCAAGTCAGGATCGTTCCATAACGGCGAAATTGCTCCTGGATTAGAATAAACAGCATTGCCCAAACGGGGCTGGAGTGGACCTAAATAGGTGTAAAGGGTTTCTTCGCCACCATTTACGCCGACAATAAAATTCTGATAGAGATTTCGCGGATTAAATAGATAGAACTGGTTGATTGAATCTTTGGTAATTGTTGTCTCAAAATTGGCACGAGGATAACAATCATTAGGATGTCCGATCGCTCTAAAGTTGACTGTCTTGCCTGCGATCAAATCGGCGATCGCATGTCCTCCCCCGCGATATTGTGGGGCTTCATCACTAGGATCGGCTTCTTGGGTTGCACCTAAATAAATATCAACGGCTCCAAATCCAGCATAGGCAGGTATACCATCAATCCAGCAAGACCTAATTTTGATGGGAGGATCGGTATGTCCTAGGTTGAGAACTGCTCCCGATGATTCCATTGGCTCGAATGTACCTGTGACGATCACATCCACTTGCTTTGTAGCTTGGGTTACGCCGATATCCGCGACAAGATTTTTGAGCTCGGTAGCAGTAAGGACTTTAGCCTTACCTGCTTTAATTTTGGCATTAATATCGGCGATCGTTTGAGTCATAGGACTTTGCTTAGTGGGAGTTGTTTAGAATATACAGCATCTTGCATGACTAAAAGATTTTTGAAAGTGCCGCTTCGCAGCACTTTCAAAAATCTTTCTGAGTTTTATGACAGAACTTTTAGAGCGACCAACCATTGTTTGATAATGTACCTGCGTGAATCCGATCTAGTGCTCTCTTCCCACCCCAGCGATCGACAATTTTGTCATCATATTCATCAGCGATTTCCATTACGGCTTTTACTGAAGACTCTAACTCTTTCATATCGCATGTAGAACCAACAATTGAATGTTCAAAGAGAATTTCACTATCTGGGGATATTCCAAAGGCTCCGAAAATCATCTTGGCATTTTCTTCCAATAGATAGCGCATCAAATCAGGCTTTAATTCTGCACCGACTACTACATACGATCGCGTATTAATAACTGCATCATTTTCATCCCATGGAAAAATAAGAACTTCTACTAGTGCTGAACCCATAAATATTCCTAACCCCGGAATATCTTGGCGAGCACATGGACATTTGCCAAATATCTCTTGCATCCACGTTACTACTTTTTCATAACAGGCTTCTTGAGCAGTAGTTTGAAATTTCAAGTTATTTGCCTCCATGAGTTAAGAAATCTTTGTGATTGTGGCAATCAAATAGTAGTTATAGCTATAGCCAAGTAAGTTAAGACATAAAACCCAGAAGAGAGTTGGGGGGGG
>CAIJEA010000222.1 GCA_903819605.1 uncultured cyanobacterium
TACTAAGCATTAAGAATTGGCGCTTAGCGCCAATTCTTAATGCTTAAATTCCTGCATGTCCCATCGCTATACCTGCAACTAACATCCCGATTACAAGAAAAGGTTGAGCGCTAGCTTGATATTTCACATCATTTTTGAGTGGATCGCGCAAGAAGTACATATCTTGGAAAGTGATCTGCGGAATTACTAGTAGCACGATTAAACTGGCTAATAGCTGTTCTCCAACAGTAACTAGATAAACAGCGATCCCAATTTGGAAGACATCGATCGCTGTTGCTGATAAAAGTGCCGCCTTCTGTACTCCAAACATGACTGGTAGAGATTTCAATCCCAATTCGCGATCGCCTTCTACGCTCTTAAAATCATTCACAACCGCAATTCCTAAACCTGCAAGGCTATAGAACAGGGTGACGGCTACGACAGTCCAGTTGAGAGTTCCATAGAGCGCATGACCAGCCCACCAAGGGAGAGCGATATAACTGGCTCCGAGAGCATAGTTTCCGAGCCAACCATTTTGCTTGAGCTTCAAAGGTGGCGCAGAGTAGATATAGGCAAGGAATGAACCACCGATCGCTAGCTTCGTAATAATAAAATCAGCATGACCTGCGGTGACATCAAGGACTGCCGCTACCGCAATTCCACCCAATAACAAAATCCAAATCTGAGCAATGACTTGATTGAGAGGAATTGCTCCCGATGGAATTGGCCGATATGGTTCGTTAATTGCGTCAATTTCGCGATCGTAGTAATCGTTAATCGTCTGGGTATAGCCTGTCAGTAATGGCCCTGACATGAGCATACAAAGTAGCGATCTAAATACATTCTCAATCGACCAAGTAAAATCACCAGAGGAAGCCGCACCACAAAGTACGCCCCACATCAGGGGTATCCATGTAATCGGTTTCATCAGTTGCAGGCGGATCTTCCAGATTGAAGCGCCTTGTACGTCCGCACCTTTCATTCCGAGCATTTGGCGGGTACGGGCATCGCGAGACTCGCTCGCTGGTACGTCAGGGGTTGGAGACGACATATTTACAAAAATTTATAGACTTGCGGTTGATTATAGCTTTTAGGCGATCGCCCATTAGTCATAAAGCCCTAAAGAATTTAATTGTTAGTCTAATTTAAATCTTTTCCAATGCTGTTAGTGCATTGCTGAATTAGGTCTAGATATATTAGTCAATTGTTTGCTGTTAAGCTAAAAATTGACTAAAAACTACAGGATTGGACATGGTTTATGAAAAAGTCCATTGAGCCAATAACTCTAATTTACATTTGGTTTGCTCTATCTTTCTTTTCGCGTTTAGGCTCTCCTCTGGTTATTCAGATAGTTCTTTGCCAGATAACGTCGATTCAAATAGCGCGTCGAGCAGAAAAAAATCTCGCACTAACTTTTGGGGACGATCGCGATGATGGATTTAGGGATTTTGTGTTATCCCGTTGGTTTGATTCAACAAATGGATCGGCTTACACTTACTTTAGTTTTCTCGGTCAACGTTTAGGTTTAGTAAATAATTACAAGCCAAATTCAACGTCTGAGGATTATTCGCTCATAATTGAAGATATTCAGCACAAAATCACCAATGATCAGTTTGAGGTTTCTGAAAATGATGTCAATCTACCCAAATCTCGTCAGATAGAATTAAATGAGATTATAGAGGCGATCGCTAATGGTCAAATCATTGAAGATTTCCCAAATGACAATAATGAGCCTAGTTATCTCATTTGCGGCTTGACTAGTTCTGGACGAGCTATCCATGTGCAATGTAGCCATCCCAGCAGTCCATTGATTAAAATCATGGCTGTATATGAGCCTGATTCTCAGGAATGGAATAGTGATTTTACAATCAGGAGAATTAACGATGAATGATGTTTAAGAACAATTTGTAGAGAAGCGAGTGACTTAAACGTTATTAGCGATCGCTATAACTTGAGATTGTAGATATGAAATTGCAACTTGGCAATATTCACTGTAGAAACCATCTTCATTTTTAGAACTCAACTGATTTATAAGTTCTTGTAAGTAAGTTTGTTCCCATATCCTAGCTGGAAATTTCTTTTTAAGATGCTCAAGTATTAGATCAAGTTCATTTTTACGTTTTTTTACTAAGGAATCCAGATTCAAATTGAGAGTCTTATCTAAATCATAATTAATAGATTCATTAGGAGAGTAAATTTCACCTGTACTTCTATAAATAATTAAGCTCTCGCAATTTTGATCTTCTTCTGTAGGATTAATTGTAATTTCTGTTTGTCCTTTTTTTGTATCACAATGCTGTTTGTGAAGACGCGCACCTTCATTGCCCTTACAAGAACCTAGCAGATTTCTATAATCAAGTTGCAAACTAGTATATTTGCTTTGCGGTTTCCAATGTTCTATTTTCATCTTCCCCAGCGTAATACGGCTCATGCAGTAGCAACAAATATATCCCTGTTCTTCTAATAATGACTCTCTCAGTTTATCCTTGTCGGAATAATTGTCGTAATCTGCATAAGGCTTTGATCGATGCTCCGTTAAAGATATAGGTTCTGATTGTTTAACGATCTTTTTCATTTCACCCTAGACAGAAAATCAATCAATGTATTTGCTTTAACTATCTCTGAGTCATCATGTCCGATCAGATCGGATAATTCACGTAGTAACACTTTGGCTTCTTCGATATTGCCATCATCAATTTTATACAAGCATTCCTTTAGTCGATTTTGGATTTCTATAGGTCTTTCAGAAACTCCCATTAATTCGGATAAAATAGAGTTGCTGTCACGACCATATGTATAGGAATCAGCAGAATAAACTTGAAAATCTTCAACAATAAACACATTCTCCTTTTTGACGTTGCTAAGAACTTGAGGGGAGTGCGTTGTAACGATAAACTGACAGTTTGGGAAAGTACTGGTAAGACGTGGAATAATATCGCGTTGCCATTGAGGATGTAAATGTAA
>CAIJEA010000223.1 GCA_903819605.1 uncultured cyanobacterium
TGTTCGAACAGCTCGTCCATGCCTTCCTTGCCCGCGCCCGAGACCGACTGGTAGGTGGCAACGACCGACGGGGAAAACGGCGATCGCTAGGTGCAATATACCGAGGCGCATCGGTCGGCGTAGTCGCACCAGTGTCGTTAGGTAGCGCTGTTGTACCCGCACCAGATTTAACCCAATCGCTAAAAGTACATTCCGAAGCTGGAAACTTACGGCAAACTTCCATGCCGTATTCCCCAAAAATTACCCGACGTTGAACGGGAGTAACGCCATTCGATAGGTAACTATTCGATAAGGAGCTATTTAAGCTGGTAGTATTTCCCGGCCAGAGGTTACTAGAAACATTAAATGAGGCGTTTGCCGTACCATTATTTGTATAGTTAGGATACGATCCTGACAATCCTGTGAACGTATCGTTACTAGTAACATCAGGCAGCCATTTAGAATTAGTAACAAAGTTATTATTCAAAAAGCCCATACTGAGGCGTTTGATCACAGGGAAATCTTGCAGTTCTGCGAGACTGCTACTGGTTGCCCCAACCATTTGACTATTTAATTTAGGTGTCGTAGTGCGACTATCCCAATTAGAATTAGTCGATGTATTGCGGTTGTTACGGAGGTCATAGTCACCGAGATCTCGATATCCTTCATTGAAGTTAGCAGACTGTACCGTAATACCATCAGAAATCACTGTTGCAGGTCGCCACTCATCACCAGCAACTGCTTGAGCCTGCAAAGGACGATAGGCAAAGTTAGGGTCGAGATTGTTCGCAGTCCGAGTATAGAAGTTACTCCAATTCGTAGCCAGCGCTGTTGTAAATTCCTCTTTCGTATGCAGATTAAAGTTACCCTTAACATATACAGGCTCATTGGAAACTAAGATTAAACCCTTTTCACCCTGAGTAGCTGTACTGTAGTTTGGTTGACTAGTTCCCGTGCCACGCCAGAGACGGGTTCCATTAATCAATCGAATTCCATTAGGACGACGTGATGGGTCAAGAGCAAAATCGGTCGAGCTAAGCGATTTCCTTGTACTCATTGGCGTAGGGTTGCCAGAAAAATAGCTCAGATCGGGTAAGGCATCATCACGAGTTGCATAAATGACCCCACTGTAGGGAAGTAAATAATCAGTAGCTAAACCGTTAGCACTATTGTTTGTAGTACCAGTAATAGTCTGCCCTCGCAAAATATCCATGTCCAGATCAGTGACCCGAATCTCAAGGGGCTGACGTTGTTCGATTTCTAGGTTGTAAAGATCGGGACGAGATGCTGCTGGTAATGATTCATCTTGATTGAGAGCTTTAACTTCGCGCCCATCCAAGAAAGAAGACTCCTTAACAGCAAAGTTAGGGAAATTAGCTGTGTTCCTAGATATAGAGCCATCAAGGATTTGCAACGAACATAAAGTGGAGTCCAGTGCTGATTGATCGGTAAGAGTTAAAGTTTGACCGCTTGAGACCTTAATCAAAGCATTTCGCAATGGCTCATTAGCAAACCTACCATTGGGGAACATCAAGTTGGCTTGGTAGGATAGACGCGCCTCTATCGCTACTGTAGAAGCAGGATCGTCTCCCCCTGAAGCTACCGTAAATAATCCCGCATTGGTTCCCGTACTGTTAAAGGTAATGCTGGATGTGATATCAGAAGCGGTTTTGCCCACAGCATAGGAGTATCCATTGTTGGATCGTCCTCCTGCTACAGAAGTATCTTGAGCAGTAACGGAATTAGTGGGATCGTAGTAACTGCTGACGCAAGCGATCGGTTTTTGGTATGTGGCAGGAACAGAGGGATCGTATGTTGATGTTTTGTAGTGATAGACCGCAGTTGCTCGCATCTGC
Source organism: uncultured cyanobacterium (assembly GCA_903819605.1). GTDB lineage: Bacteria > Cyanobacteriota > Cyanobacteriia > Pseudanabaenales > Pseudanabaenaceae > Pseudanabaena. The sequence continues at coordinate 1,836 of CAIJEA010000223.1, forward strand.
AAGTCACCTTTGCGATTATCAACGCTGTTGAAGTAGGTAGAATCTGTTGGATTGACGTTAATATAATTTGTGCCATTGAAAGTCACAGCCCCAGTCATTGGCATCGCATCATTCCACACAGCAGTGAACTTTGACTCATCCAATATATAACGAGGATCGGGTTCAGGCGATGATGCAGAGGTGTCATTAGATGTGACGAGGTTATCTACTAGAGCAGGTGGTGCAGGTAAAAACGTTTGCGTTGGTTTACGACTATAGACACCAGCACTAGTCACCACTCTAAGACCACCACTAACTGGTGTGATGGTGGGAGTAGCCTTGCCAGTGGCATCAAACCCAGGATCGTCAGCAGCATTGAGTTCCCAGAAACCACCACGATCTGATACCCCTAAGGATTTAAGGGAGCTGGCTTGAGTAAAACGATAGCGGGGATAGGTTGTAGCCGTATTTTCCTGATCATTCCAAAAAATGGAACTATCAGTTGTGAGATAATTTGATTCGGTTGAGGCTACATAGCGGCTGATGCCACTATCATTTTTGAGCCATAGCGCAGGAAGATTATTCCCTACCAAAACGCGATCGCCCAAAAACTGCTCGTATTTAACCTTCTCATCGTCGGGTCTGGTTGCAGGAAGGGCAGCAATTCCTGGGGATGTAATTTTCGCTGTTTGACCTAAGGTCAAGTCTCCAATTGCTGCAACGGTAGCTGGCGGTGTAGATGGTGTTGTAATAGAAGACCCCCTACGCAAAGCTTTACCAGCCGTAATATCTGATGTAGTTGTAGATGTAACGGTAGAGGTATTGGTATAGGCAGGGAACATCCACTCCAAAGGAGGCTGCCATTCACTACCACTAGTTGTGGTGATTGTGGTAATTGCTGGGGTAACACCACCATAGATAACTGAAGATGATGCGCCATAAGGTACTTCACGAAAGGGAACTTTACGAGTACGCAACCTAAAATAAGCATCTAGGGCTTTCAATCGCGCAGTCGCAAAGTCAGCTTGGGTAGTTAAACCTTCATCTTTTACGCGGGAAATAATGTCTAACTTAACGGCAAGGGGATCGTTAGTCAGAACATTTGTACTTGTAATTGATGAGTAAGAAGATAGCCCTGGGGTAATGACGTTAGTACCTGTGAATGTTGCACTTGCCAAATTTACTAGGGCATTCACGCGGAAGTTATAAGCAAAATCATTAAAGGCGACATCACGTCCACGATTCGAGTCATCGTCCTGTACGCTTTGAGTCGTGTTATTGATTAATTTGATTTGACCTGCAGCAGATCCAGTATTAGTCCCTGACGTAGTAGCATTGCCAGCAGTAGGATCTACCCCCGACCCTCGGAATAAATGTACTGCTACTGTAGCGCCATAACCATTTGCAGTATCGTTACTTAGAGAATTATCACTAACTAGCGCGTCTCCTTCAACTACGTTCCCCGCGACTGAGATTTTGCTATTGTCTTCCTTGTAATAGCATGAGAAGGGACTACTTACTTGAAATAGTCTGATTGGAGAACCAACAACCGCTAACATGAGGTTCCCTGCTGTATAGATTCTGCCGTTCAGGTCAAAGGCGGCAGCACGGGAGATTTCTAAATCACCTTCAAACCAGACGGCGTTATTATTTTGAGGCGATCGCGCACGGTCTTGTTGCAATTCGAGCGCACTAAACGAAGGATTGCCACTGTATGTTTCAAAGTTACCACTTGTCTGTTCTGCTGCCGTAAGTGGACTAGTTGGGTCAGTAAGAGGTGTGGTAATTGGGACGGTTAGTGTATAGACAAAGAAACTCTTTTTGAGAGAGTTGTCCGATGTTGTTACCCAGCCTTCTGTCGTACTGGCTCCTGTGGTAGCTGCACTTACACAAGCCCCACTCAAAATCCCATTGTCCATAGGAGGAGTGCGGACTTCAATCGGACTCACTGGACGAGTATTGAGGTTAGTAACCGAATCTCGCGGTGTTGAACGAAATAGAATACTGTATATAGCAAAGGAGTCATATTTGCCATTGCTATCGGTGTCAACTGGAAATTTCCAAGCTGTGCTGACAACATCATTATTAGAAAGGAGCGATGTTCCTAAGGGGAACCAATCAATGGAAGTGCCAGTCCCATTTGCTGTAGGGTCAGCAAGTTGCAATCGCACTTCATCGGCAAAGGTGTAGTTGCCATTATCCTGAGTAATTGCCTGATAGAGTGAAGACTCAGGTGGAGTTCCCCCAGGGAGAGTAGGATCTTCAAGCAGGGCACTAATCTTGGCGCGGGCGCGATCAATGATTGCTGAGTTGGCACTGCGATATACTTGCTCAACCCTAGAATTAGAAGCTTCTCTGGCGCGATCCGTCGATCGAGCTACGGTGGAGATCACCAGCAAAGTGACAACCAAAGTCACCATTGTCACAGTTGGCAAAATGAAACCGCCCGCCCTACGTTTTTTACCGCTACTGCCATTAAGCAATAGGCGAATAAAGCGGCGACTAATCCGAATTGGGCTGCCGATTTTGTTTAGCCATTTTCTAATCTTGGCGAGAAATTCGGCAAAAAAACGATTGAGTTTGCGGCTTTGCTTGGAGTCGGACATAAAAGTTTCTACCAACCTGACTGGAATATATTACCCAAGCAAGTTGTAAAAGTTGCAAGTATTTTCATCTGAGTCTAAAAAATAGCAACAATTCATGGGCGATGCCTATTTTCTGGTCTAGCGATTGCTATATTACTTGTCTGGTGACAGATCGGAAAAAATGACCAATATTGCAAAAGACACATTTGAGCTAGATTCCCCTCGATTTCATCTAGGATTGGCGATCGCCCTAGTTTTACATTTGATTTTGATCAGTTTTCCCGTAGCCTTTTGGATTGATATGAATCTCTTTAAGGCTTGGTCACTAGACTTAGCCCAGCAAGGTATATCAAATTTCTATAGCTACTCAAACTGTGACTATCCACCTGCCTATCTCTATATATTGTGGCTGATTGGCAAGATTTATCAGGTTTTCGATCCTACCATGAGTAATCGGGATGGATTATTACTCATGGCGATGATTAAGTTACCACCTGTATTAGCGGATATCAGTGCGGCATGGTTGATCGCCAAAATCCTCAAACTGCACATGACGGATCACACCGCTTATAAGATGGGTTTAATCTATGCCTTTAACCCATTGATGTTATTTGTATCCGCATTGTGGGGTCAGGTTGACGGGGTAATGATTTTTTTGATGTTAGGGGCTTTTTATCTAATTCAACAAAATCATCTGGTTAGATCGGGACTTTTAATTGCTGTCATGGCGATCTTTAAACCGCAAGGACTTTTTCTCGTGCCATTTCTAGTGCTTTCGCAATGGTTTCGGCAAGCTTGGTGGAAATGGGTGGCGATCGCCATTAGTGGTCTTGCTTTAATTTGGCTAATTGTAGAGCCATTTTATGGGCTTAAAGATGGTCTTGCCACGCCATTTTTATCGCTCTATCAACGCCTGCAAAGTACTGCCGATTATTATGATTTTGCTTCGGTGAATGCTTTTAATGTTTGGGGTTGGGCAAATTGGGAACGTGACTATACAAAATTTCTGGGAATTAACTACAAGGTAATTGGTTTAGCCTTTTTGGGAATCCTTATGCTGTGGTTGGGGATATTTCTCTATCAGCAGCGTCATTTTGGCGCTCAATCTCTCGCAATCGCCACATTACTGATCGGATTTTTTATGTTGCCGACCCGAATGCACGAACGTTACATGTTGTATGGACTAGCTTTTTTAGCGATCTCGATGGCGATGATTCCCACAATTAAATGGATCTATGGAGGCTTTACGGTTACGGGGACGATAAATGTAGGCTACGTTTATCTGCGCTATAACCATGAAGCTTTATTTAATACGATTCCCACAATCTGGTTTCAGAGCTTAATCTACACAGTGAGTGCCTTAAACGTCATTTTGTTTATAGTCCTTCTATCCCACAATTTTCGATCGCAACAATTGCCAAGCAAACTTTCAGCACTATGAGCTATTCACCTATGAACCATTCACTATCTTTGTCTGTAGTACTTCCTGCCTATAATGAGGCAGAAAACATTGGTCGGGTGATTGCCAACGCTGTTGATTACTTAAGCGATCGCCAGATTAAATATGAAATTATTGTGGTAAATGATGGCTCTGTCGATGAGACCAAAGCGGTCGTCATGAAGTTAGCCTCTCAAAATCCAAGGATTCGCCTCATTAATCATCCTCACAATCTGGGATATGGCTCAGCCTTACGCAGTGGCTTTGATCAAGCTTTGCATGAATACATTTTCTTGACCGATGGAGATGGACAGTTTGCCATTAGCGATCTCGATCAATTCTTGCCATATATTCATAACTCACAAACCAAATCGCAAATCGTCATTGGCTATCGAGCGAAACGTGCCGATGTATTTGTGCGATCGCTAAATGCTTGGCTTTATCACATTTTTATTCAGTGGGTACTTGGGATCAAAGTCAGAGATATCGATTGTGCCTTCAAATTATTTCCCCGTAGCATTTATCAATTAATTAAACCAATCAAGTCCGATGGAGCCTTATTTAGCGCTGAATTTCTCTTGAAAATACAGCAATTACCCACACTAGAAGCAATCATCGAATTACCTGTTCAGCATTTTCCTCGTAAATTTGGTATAGCGACGGGAGCAAATATCAAAGTCATCCTAAAAATGTTTTGGGAATGCTGGCAACTGAAGCAAGAATGCCGTGAGCGTATTGCGATCGCTGATGTAGTTAAAACCTAAAAGATAGAGACCCCGCTTTGCGGTGTCTCTATTTAAATCCAGTTAAATCCTGCAAATTTATTTGGCATAAACCACATGCGACGATAGAAATCACTGGGTAAGATCGGAAGTCCCAACCAAAGCGGCATAAAGAAAATTTGGCTTAGTAAAACTGTGGCAATGATTCCATAACCTAAATAACGGATAATTCCTTTTTGTTCTAGCATCTGACAAACCACCCATGCAAGAGCAATAAAGCTAAATACCGCCGCAGACATGTAGTGATAAACAAATAGACATCGCTTTACGATGAGCCAAGGTACATAATTGGCGAAGTATCCCAATAGTACATAGTTGGTACTGCCAATGTTAGTAGACTTGCGAAATGGTGGTAAAAGTGAACCAATAGTGATGACAATGATCGCCAAAGTCGAAAACCACCACAAAAGTGGATTGCCAAGCCCTTGAATTACCGCAAAATATGCCTCCCGATTTTGGAAATAATAACCAACGGGTCTTGCCATAACTGCCCAAGAAATCGCTGAGGAGCAATAAGGATGTGCAGGATGCTCGGGATCGATACTGGTCACGATGTCAGTGGAATGCCACCAGAGAATATGTTCATGCACCCTGACTAAGGATTGCCAAAAAGAATGAATTACCCCAAACCCACTTTCTTGGTGCACTCCACCTGAATTCAGCATAAATAGGGGTATCCACTGCACTAAATAAAAGGAGATCGGCATAATGACAAAACATAGGAGATATTGCCACCAATGTAGTTTAGTGATTTCGGCAAGTATGCCAAGCTTGGCGAGATTTTTTGGAAAGAATTTAGCGATCGCCCATACTAACAGGATTACTAAAAACAGTAATAGGCTAAATCCTAAGCCATTCCATTTCACCGAGGCAGTTGCACCTAGCATCAGCCCCGCACAACAAAGCAGAAATGTGCGTAATTTTCCCTGCGCCGTTAAACCCGCCAACACAAACATTTGCGAGACTAAACCAAAGGCAACCAGAAATACGTTGAGCAAGGCTAAACGTGACTCAACTAAAAACAAGCCATCACTGAATAGAAATAAACCTGACAACAGGGCAAAGTTTCGTTTGGCAGTAAGACGATAAATCAAGCCAATTAACAATAGGGGCATGATCGAACCAAAACTTGCACCTAGTATGCGAAAACCAATTTCATTCTGTCCAAACAGTAAAATCCCCAACATGATGAAATATTTGCCCAAGGGCGGATGACCTTCCCACGTAGGATTCCCTTCTAGATACTCTTTGGCATATTGCCCAAACAGAGATTCATCAAAGATAGGATAAGGAATTGTGCCTAGTTGCCAAAAGTGGAGAAATAAGGCGATCGCCAAAATTCCTAGACCTCCTAAAACCAAATACCAATCCCATCCTTGAGATCGTCTTTGCTCAAGGCTATCAACATTCTTCTTGAGACTATTCTCTAAATTTTGCATAATCTTCCTGTGCTAACTCATCACCCAGCAAAGCTAAACAAAGTCAACGCTTAGCGAGCGTTGACTTTGTTTAGCTTTGCTGGGATCTGTACCATGTCCTGACCACAATCAATACGGCTAGCCCCATGCTACTCGCCAACAAAGGTAGCACATCGTGACTCGTACTCATTTCTACTCCTGTACTACCTAAAAATACAAAGGGCGCAATCCCTAAAGGAGTACCTAGCAAAGTTCCTAGCAAATAATCACGACGTTTGATTGGGCTTAAACCTGCGGCAAAACTGACAACTCCATAGGGAATGAGGGGTAACAACCTTGCAGCAAAGGAATAGCCAAGACCACCAGCTACCAGATTTTCGCTCACAGTTGACCATTGCTCATTGGTTGCCGAGAATTTTTCTGTCAATTTGGAACTCAGAGATCGCGACAGAATGAAACCCAATAATGCTGAAAGTAAAGCCCCTAATGAAGTCAGTAATAAACCTTCCACACCACCATAAAGCGCTCCACCCGCAATATTAAAAGCAGTCACAGGCAAAATCAGTAAAGTGGCGATCGCGTAGGCAATCACAAAAATTATATAGCCCCAAATTCCCGCATCTAGGACAATATCTTGGATCTGGTTCAGTCCATCAATATTGGTAAAGGTGATCCAGCCACTAACTATAGTTAGAGCCAAGAGACCAATCAGCAGTTTTTTATTCACGTTGGCTCGCCTGCAAAAAGTTGAATTTCTGTCGCAAAAAAGGACGTTCCCAGAACAGAGTAAGTAATGTTGCAATTACAATTGCTAAACCCATAGCAAAGACCGTAAAAACTATTTGCCATTGTGGATCATCATGGGGATCGGGAGTTAGTGGCTCAGGAAATCGTGCATTAAATAACTTGGCAGCAATGAACTGATGCCAGATATATAGGTTATAAGAAATCAATGAGAAAAATGCTAAAAAGCGGTTATTCAATATCTTTTGCACCCAAGGATTTGCAAAATGTCCACCAATCGCGGCAAGCATTAGTGATATTCCGATTAGCGATCTATAACGGGCTTGCCATTCGATCATGCCATCAGGCGAACCTGCCATAGTGTCCACGTTTTTAATGAGCGCTACAAAGCCTGCTAAGCCCAAAAGCATGAGGAGCGAAAAAAGTGGCATATAGCGGTCAATATTCTGACGATTGCGAAGTAAAACTAAAATATAGGCGGTCAACATTCCTAATGAAAATAGATCTAAAAAGGCTGGCATTTGACTTAGATACTGAGTGTACAAAAATCCACCTTCTTGCTTTGTAATCATTATGTATTGACGATAGGCGATCGCACATCCCGACATTAGCAAAGTAACAATCACTGGTCTAGCACGAAAAAACTTCGCTAATACAGGAAAGACAAGATAGAATTGCACCTCTACAGCCAAAGACCAAAATACTCCATTAATCGAGTAATGGGTTTCAGGGAAGAAGTTATGAATAAAAAGAAAATGAGAACTTAAATGCAAAAGCAATTGCTCTTTAGAAAATTCCCACTTAAATAAGACAAGAATTAACAGGATTGCCAACAAATAGGATGGCAATATTTTTAAAGCGCGTTTAAGTAAATAATCTTGCCATGAAGCCAGAGGATATTGCTCGAAGCAATGGCGAGCATGTGGATAAAAAAGACAAAATCCACTTATGAAAAAGAAAGTCTCAACTCCAAGAAATCCAAATCTGGCTATAAAATCTATATATATGGGACTATGCAATGTTGTTGTAAAATCCAGCCAAGAGAGTTGCCATACATGGAAAAAAAATACTAGTAGAATTGCTATTCCCCGCAATCCATCCATAACAGCAATATGCGATGCATTAATGTTTTCATGAGATGTATGTAACTTATTACTAAATATTTTCTTGTCAATAAATTGTAAGCTGGATAAGATTCTCATTATCATTAAGCAAAAATTTTGGTAGCATATTATTTATCAATACAGTAAGAATATTAGACTTGCCTCTAAATCCTCAAAAGAAATGGAACTTCTTATATATGAGAATAGGGCAACTAAAATATTTAACTCTATAGAGCTATTTACTTCATGAGATATTACCCATTTGGCTAGAAAAATAGCAAATAATAAGCTATCTAGAGCTTAAAAATGAATACAGACCCAAATGAAAAAGTTCGGCAGCAATTTGACTTAATGCCCTATCCTAATTTACCTGCGTCGCAAATCGGGGGAGATGGCGATCGCAGTTTAATTTTGCATTCTTTTGTAACGGCTTGGTATGCCAAAACTCGACGGGTCTGTGATCGCCAAGATTTAACAATTTTAGATATCGGATGTGGTTCGGGAGTAACAACCTTGGCATTAGCAATGGCAAACCCCAATGCAAGGATTGTGGGCATCGATCTTTCGGAGGCTTCTTTAAAATTAGCAAGCGATCGCCTCACCTATCACGGATTCCCTAGTGCCGAATTTTATAATTTGCCCATCGCTGAGCTTCCGCGCTTAAGAGGAGAACAGGGTCTCGAATTTGACTATATCAACTGTGAAGACACGCTCTATTTTTTGACTGAACCAGCAGAAGGATTGCAAGCGATGAGATCGGTTCTTAAACCCGAAGGAATATTGCGGACTAATGTCCATAGTCTTTATCAACGAGCCGATTTTTTTCGCGCCCAAACCTTTGCCAAATTGTTAGGATTTCTGGATGGTAATCCAACGGAAACAGAGTACAAGCAAATTTACGCAATTATGGAAGCATTAGGGGATGGAACCCTGCTCAAAGAAAGTACTTGGACTCCCTCTGATAAATCCTTTGGCTTTGTATTAATGAATTATGTGATGCATGAAGATAAGGGCTTTACGATTCCTGATGTTTTTCAAATGTTGCGATCAGCAAATTTAGAATTTGTGAGCACGATCAATCCTGCAGACTGGCGTTGGCAAAATATATTTCCCAATGGAATGCCAGAACATTTCACTCAATTTTTGACTAAGGCTACGGTTGAGCAAAATCTTCATGCCTTTGAATTGCTCCAACCCGTTAATCGTCTACTGGATATTTGGTGCAGTCACTCAGGGCGATCGCCTGAATATGTAGAGATGAGTCAATGGTCAGAAGAGTCATGGAATTCAGCAACGATTCATTTGCATCCTGTTTTACGGACAGAGCAGTTTTTTCAAAATCTCGATCAAGCGATCTCCCAAATGCGTGACGATCCCAACCTGCAAAAATTACATCGACCGAATCTTGATACCCTCACAGTAACTCTGTGCTTGCGATTTCTCTGGCAGCGTCCCTGTATATTCTCAGAGCTTATCACCTATTGGTGCAGCTACAAACCCAGATTAGAAGCCTATCGCCAAGTTTCGACCATTATTGGTAGCCCAGTTGCACCTGCTAGCAAACTCAGCGATCTCCAAGCCGAAGAAGAACTTAAATTTTTATTAAATGAACTCGTCTTAGATCATCTTGTCCTCATTGAATTACCCTAATCATTATCTAGCGAAGTTTCGCTAGATAATGATTAGTCCCTTACCATCCTAGTTTGACTACCCAATACACGCCCCATACATTGACGATGACGGACAAAGCAATTAATACCCATGTTAGGGCTTTGGGCATTCTTTGCAGACCACTGGCGATCGCCACAAATAGAAATGGCAAGTAATCGAGGGCATAACGATACCCAAACTGCACCCAACCCGTTGCGGTATAGATCATCGCAGGCAGAGAAATCAAAAACGCCGATAGCCCAGCTAAAATGACAAACACATCGAACCAGTTAGCAGTAAAGAGGGCAAAAAATGCAGGTGTAGTCAACCAGATATTCATCCCTTCAGGCTTAGGACGTACAAAGGGAAATTGCGGTAAAAACTCAGGCATTTCTGTAAAGATCAGCTTGATGTGCTTAGGAATATAGGCTTTATTGAACAAGCCATATTTATCAATTGCAGGTGCTTGCACTGACGAATAATAGTTTTGCAGCATGTAGCCTGACTCCATCGGATCGCCAAACCTTGCCCAGTTAAACCAAGACTGAAATAAAAAAGGCGGTGCAAAACCTACGCCAAAGCTCAATCCTTTTTGAATCCATTTTTCAGGACGTTCCCATACTAGCCAACCCAAGAAAAATAGCGAACCCAAAATGGTAGCCTGACGTGAGAGAAAGGCAAGCCCCATAAAGAATCCAATCAGTGCAAATCGTCGTTTTCCAAAAAACTCAACCAAGGCTAATAACATTCCCCATTCAGCGACAACATGTGCATAGAACCAAATTGTGCCAATGATACTAGCGCTGTAATGTACAGTTCCAAAGCCATAGAGAATAGTTATACCGACGCGCAACGCCCCTTGGACTGCCATGCGCCCCAATAATATCCATACTAAAAAGACATCCACTGCCCCAAATAGCATACATACTCGAATTTGTTCTGTAGCAATCCCCAAAATCGCTACAAAAGGCATGAGTAGAATTGATGGCAAAGGCGGATTAGGTAGATAGATTTTGTCTTTCCAGTAAATTAAATCCACATAATAGCTTGGCAAATTAAACAGATCGAGCCGCCCTTGCAAAAATCCCGATGCTTGATAAACAAAATGCTTATACCAATCTGGATGCACAATATGCGATAAGAAATAAATTCCAAATGGCACACAAATCCATAAAATGCTCCATAGAAAAATCAGTTTAATGGTTTGTTTCTCAGTTGAGATTGTCGTAGTCATATTGGCAAGTTGGGCAATTTGAAAGGTTACTAAGTAAGTTGTTGGAATTAACCTAGGGTGCTTTAGAGGAAGGTAACGCATCCTACATTTAATTAAGTCTTCCTTCGCACTACGACGCTAAATGTTATAGCGGTTTTCATTTTACCTGAAGCAAAATGAAAACCGCTATAACATTTGCTAGGAATGATTTTTGGGTTTTCAAATGAATAAGCACTCATTTGAAAAATACTTATAGTTTTACAGAAAGTCCGTGAACTTGGGAGTATAAAAAATCGCTCTGATCGCGAATCCGATCGCAAGACTGCTACTCGTCAGAATACCTAGAATAATAAAATTTGTAATCTTGCTTAATTCGAGAAACTTGATTTGTTTACCGATCAGGGTAATAGTCGCAGCAAGGAACCCAGTCGCTATACTAGCGATCCAACTTACAGGAATCTGAAGTAGGGAAATGGATATTGCTATCGTCAAAGTAAGAGTAACAATGGTTGCCAAAATTTCAACGATCGATAGTTTTTTGTCAGGTTCAGGATGGTAATCTACATCGGAAAAACCTAGCCAGTAAAGGACTAGACAAACGCCTAACGTAATCAGGCTATAGATAAGGTTAGATTGCCAGTAGACAACCACGACTGAGGCGATCATCGCTAAGAGACCACCCAAACTTTGAGGTATAGCAAATATGCCTGCGATCGCTAAAGCGAATACTAAACCTGCAAGAGTTTGATTGTGATTAGTTGTCAATGTGCTTAAGTAGCTACCTAAGTATCCATAAGCGATCGCAATGCTTGTAAAGGAGACTAACAGCCGCAGCCCAACCTCAAGCCTACCAACTTTAAGTGCCATAAAATGTCACCAACCTTTGAGTCTATAGCCGATGTAAAAAATGCGTATCACAAAGTATAGCAATCGTCAGGCTCATAAAATCGAATCAGATCGAAGCACAGGCTCGAAAAATTAGGAAATGCCAACTTTACCAGATTCTATAATTGGATAAACCCAGTGGGGACGCATCAGCATGACGGTATCGATTACATGGATAATTCCATTATCAGCTTCGATGTTGGCTGCAATGACTGTCGCATTATTTGCCTCAAAACTCTCATCAGAAATATCCAGATCGATTTGAGAACCCTCTAAAGAAATGAGAGACTTAACGCCAATTAAATCTTCTCTCTTGTATTTCCCTGACACGACATGGTATGTCAGAATGCGTGAGAGTTGAGGAATGTTCTGGACTAGAGTTTTGATCGTGCCATCGGGAAGCTTGGCAAAAGCGGCATCATTAGGGGCAAAGACAGTAAAAGGACCTGGGCTTTGCAAGGCTTCTACTAAGCTTGCCGCCGTTACTGCGGTAACTAGGGTGGAGAAGCCTTCGTTATTAACTGCGATATCAACAATTGTAGTCATAATTAATTCCTTATGTTAGTAATTATTTGTGGTACGTTGCACCACAAATAATTAACGGTAATCTTGATTTTGAACCATTCCCAATCTTGTGGCTTTGTCCATGCCATATTTAGGATTACAGAACCGATTCAGTTGTCCCTCAAAATAATGGCGATTGGCTAACAGATGTTTAGGATTAGGATCGTCTAGAGGATAGAGAAACGCGGCTCGACCTGCTTGAATTACTGCTGATGTTACATTAAACATCGATCGCTGAAAACTCACCGCTAGTTGAATGAGCGTATCATCTTCACCTCGACAAAATTGCTTGTAATAGTCCACTAGATATTGCGGCAGGAAGTGGTACATATCCTGATGCAATAATGTTGGTGGAATCCCTGCGGAACCGACAGGGAATTTATCAGCATATAAAATTCCGTAGTGAAAGTCGCTTTGATCTGTTGGAATCTCATTGGCTTGAGCATTATAGGATTTAGTACCGCGAAAGGGTGAAGTGCGATAAAATACTGCCTCTACATAGGGGAAAGCTGCTTCGTAGAGCCATGTAAATCCTTTTGATTTAGGAACAATATCAAACCATTCTCCACGAATATTGACACGGTGATAGATAGGACGACCCGCGATCGCAAAGATGCCATTTACCAAGAAATCCATCGCATCGGGAACGCCCTTAAATCCACCTTCATCGTAGATGTCAGACATCTCAAAAAATACGGGAGCCATAATTTCCCAAAATAGCCCGAGGACTGATGTCATGGTGGATTGGCGGCACTGTTCCATAAACATCTCAGGAAAAAGCTTGTATAGTCCTAACATGACAGGATTATTTTTAAAGAAAGCTTTAATTGCGCGATCAGCATTCTGACGATATTCTGCTGAATCCATATAAGGCTCTAGTTCGCCTCCCATACCACGATGCCAGAGCATAGCTCGCATACATTCTTCGGCAAACTCCATATTTATGCGATCGTGGTAAAGATGATGGAAGAGCTTAGGGATCTTTGCTTTGAGTTCTCCTTTATTCATGAAATCGAGTAATTCTGGATGTGCTGTGGACTGACCCCGCCAAAAACGCAGATCGGCATCATCGCCTGCATAGTGATTAGGCAAATCCAAATATTCTTGTGAAATAAAGTATTTAAAGGCGGGAATTGGTTCTAGAAAAACTTGTTCGGCGATGTAGAGTAAATCGCGCCAGTAAAAGTCCATGGGTACTGCATAGGCTTTGTAGAGTCCGATTATCTGCATAAGATTTTCGGGTGTGTCAGGTAGCATCGATCCTCCAGCTTCCATCCGATGGATTACTTCAGCGTAGGGATGATTTGAAGGTGGTAATTTGGTCAATGGCTCGCTTAATGTCGTGTTCATAATTTAGTTCTTTCTTCTAAAATTTATTTTGGCATCAATATAATTGATATCATCCATGCCCTTTTCCACTGCTAAGATAATAGTCAAGATTATGTTTCTTGTTTATCCTCTCCTACGGCAGAGTGGCTAGGAAAGAGAGTATTAGAAATCACAGAGGTACTCTCAGGAATCCGAGATACGAGTTGTATGGCACTGACTTCGCTCCATCGGAATAACCATACTGGCTGAACTCCTAGAAATAAAATTAATACCGTAAGAATGACGGCTGGCAATTGCTCTAATCCACTCACTTTAGGATAATAAGCCGTAGCATTATCCAATTTGCCGAAACAAGTGCGATTGAGTAGAATTAGAAAATAGACAGCAGTTAGTCCAGTACCGATAATTGAAAAAATTGTAGGGATGGGGAACTTTGTAAAACTCCCTTGAAAAATGAGGAATTCAGCAATAAATCCTACTAGTCCGGGAATACCAGCACTTGCCATACCTCCTAAAATGAGCAAAGCACTGGTAGTAGGTAGTCCTCGTAAAGGATTTAATAATCCATTTAAAACATCTAAATCACGAGTACCTACTTTCTCTTCGATTACACCTACTAAATAAAACAAGAGTGAAAGTATTAAACCATGGCTAACCATTTGACCAATACCTCCTGCCAAACTTAGAGGAGTTGCTGCTGCTGCCGCTAAGAGAATGTAACTCATGTGACCGATGGAACTATAGGCAACCATGCGTTTAATATCCTTTTGGGAGATCGCTACCATTGCTCCATACAACACGCCTAAACCTGCCCAGAGCGCAACATAGGGGGATATTATAGACCAAGCATCAGGGAAAAGACCTACGCAGAAACGGAATAATCCATAGGTTCCTAATTTAGCAACGACACCCCCAAGCATCATCACGGTTGGAGTCGTAGATTCTACATAGGTGTCAGGTAGCCAAGTGTGGAAAGGAACAAAGGGTGCTTTGATACTAAAGCCAAGTAATAGAACTAATAGCAGCGTAATTTGAACTTCTAAGGGTAAGGAGATATTTTGCAGAGTTGAGTAATCAAAGATAGGTGTGGAATCAGCGGCAAGCCATCCTAGAGCTAAGAATCCCACTAAAATTAGAATTCCTGAAACTGCGGTAAAAATCAGAAATTTCATCGCGGCATAACTGCGCTGTGCGCCTCCCCAGACAGCAATTACTAAATAGAGAGGAATTAACTCCAATTCATAAAATAGGACGAACAAAAGGGTATTAGTTGATAATATCGCTCCAGTTACTCCAGCATGAATTAAAAGCATTAGTACTTGAAAGAGTTTAAAGCGCTCTGTAATCTGCTTTTCGCAAAAGCAAACGATCAACCAAGTGAGCAAGCCGTTGAGAACAACTAGAGGCAATGAGAGTCCATCAATACCAAGACTATAGTTTAATCCGAGGTTTTCTAACCAAGGAAGATTTTCTGATAGCTGAAAGGAAGGGATATTGGTGTCAAATTGTCGCAAGAGGATAAAATCAAGAATGAGTACGGCACTGGCGACAATTACAGCTCCTTTTTTTGATTGATTCTGGGGCAGCAAGGCGATCGCTAAAGCACCGATCGCTGGCAACCAAATTAAAGCACTCAGTATATTGGGCATAGTTTTATTTTCAATGAGAAGTCCAGATTTAGAGAGTACGATTGAAGAGCAGTAGCAAAAGAATGCCAATGCCGATCATGATTGTCAGGGTATAGAGTTGTAACTGGCCAAAGGTGCTATACCGAAGGTTTTGACCGCTAAACAGAGTCGCTAATCCGAAAAAGTTACCGACACCATCCACAAAAAAGCGATCAAACCAATACATTCGATGCGATATGCTATCCACCAATCCCACAATCGTGGCTTTATACAGTTTGGCTGTATAGAAATCAAAGGCAAAGAAGTTTTGGAGATCTAGCCAAGGAAGTTGAATTGGCTTGTTAATTTTTTCATTGAGATAGAGATATCCACTTGTGGCTAAGCCAATTGTGCTAGAACCGACTAGAAGCAAGGCATCGGGGCTAAGTAAAACCGACCAGTCCGTAATAATTCCCCAACTAGCAAGTAATTGTGGAGTATGCAAGACCAGTCCAGCAAGGATCGTCATCGGGAGTACGATCAGCCATAGCGGTTCTACGGATCTTTCGGTCATCTGTTTAGGTTTACCACCCCAAATCAGACCGAAAACACGCATTAAACTGAAGGCAATCAGTCCATTTATCAGTAGCAATAACTCGGCTAACGCTGCATTCTTTTCCCAAAGATGTGAGATCAAGTCAAGCATTGCCCAAAATCCGCCTAAGGGAGGAAAAGCGATCAACCCGAGAATTCCTACTAAAAAGCATAGACCTGAGATAGGGCGACGGCTCCATAATCCTCCAAGTGCAGTGAGGTCTTGGCTAACGTTATTAGAAATGATACTTCCTACTGCCATCAGCAATAATCCAATCGCTAGAGCATGAGCCAAGATCAAAACATAAGCACTGTGAATTTCTCCCACTCCAACGGCGATAAAAATGATTCCCATATAGGCGCTAGTTAGATAGGAGAGAGACCGTTTCACATCAATCTGCGCGATCGCAATTAGCACAGTGCCTAGGGCAGTTGATGCTCCAACTGCAATCATTACTTGCTGTGTAAGGTGAGATAGAGCAAAGATTGGTTGCAATTTCACCAATACCCATGCTCCCGTAGCAACTATTACTGTATTACGGAGGATAGTGCTAGGTAGTGGGCCTTCCATTGCTTCATCTAACCAGAGATGTAGTGGAAATTGAGCACATTTTCCCATTGGACCAACGAGAAGAGCGAGGGTTACTAGGGTAATAACATTAGGATTAACATCTGTAGTGCTTGCCCATTCGGCTAGTTCGGTAAAATTCCAAGTTCCTGCCAAGGGGAGTAAGCCAACTACGCCAACTAATAGAAATAAATCACCAACTCGCTTAGTTAAAAAAGCATCTCTTGCGCCAGTTACTACTAGGGATTGGTTGTACCAGATTCCCACGAGGAGATAAGTGCCTAATGTTAAGACTTCAAGAATGACATAGCTGAAAAAGAGAGAGTTGCAGAGAGCCAACCCACACATTCCTGACTCAAATAAAGCTAATAATGCAAAAAACCGTCCCCAGCCCCAATCCATTTCCATGTAGCCCACTGCATAAATCTGAGCAAGAAAATTGATCCCAGTAATCAGGACGATCGCACTAATGGTTATTGGCGAAATTTCTAAATCTAGGGTGAAGTTTAAACCACCCACAGATAACCAAGGAAAAGAGAGCGATCGTGCTGGCTGTCCCCAAGCTTCATTTAATGCAGCGATCGCATGAATAAAGGAGAAGAAGGTCATCAAGATATTAATGTAGCCTGCTGGTCTTGGTCCTGTTTTGCGGGTAATTCCAGGAAACCAGATTACCGACAACGCTGCTCCCAATAAGGAATAGCAAGGAATTAGCCAGATCGTGTCCAGCCAGTTATTTATCATATACACTCTATTTATTTACAAAAAACCATAATTAAATTTCTATGATTATTGCAAATATATCTCTAAATGAAAATCCCCTAAATCATCAATTTTTATCTATGGATATGATAGGGAGTATCTGATCGGCGATCGCACTGAACTAAATTAGTAGTTTATGTTACATGGCAATCCAAAATAATTTGTGAGAGTCGCACCCACAGGGTGCGACTCTCACAAATCTTAAAAAGCTATAAATCATTTCGGATTGCTATAGCTGTATTTACTAACTGGTGTTACGTAGAAGTTTCTACAGCCCTCACCCCTAGCCCCTCTCCAGCAGGAGAGGGGAACAAGAAAATTACGGTTCCCTTCTCCTGCGAGAGAAGGGGTTGAGGGATGAGGGTTCCACGTAACATCAGTTACTGACGACCTGATCGCACGGCATTTGCAAGATCAGTTAAAGTCTCAACAGTTGTCTCGAAATTAATACAACCATCGGTAATACTCTTGCCATATTCCAATTTTGCCAATTCTTTCAAAGGCTGTTTACCCCGATTGAGATGGCTTTCGAGCATAATGCCCACAATATGTTCTGAGCCATTACGCACTTGTTCCGCAATATCTTGCAACACAATCGGCTGATTTTTGTAATCTTGTCCGCTATTGTCGTGACTACAATCAACCATCATGTAGGGCAAAAGGTTTCGATCTCTGAGACGATTGGCGATCGCATCTACATGTACCTTGTCGTAGTTTGGACCCTGCTTACCGCCACGTAAAACAATATGCCCGTCAGGATTGCCCGTCGTGGTCACAATGCTGGATCTTCCTTCATTGCTCACACCGAGAAAACGATGGGGCTGACGCGCTGAGAGCATCGCATTGATTGCTACATCAATACTGCCATCTGTGCCGTTTTTGAAACCAACAGGCATCGATAAGCCCGAGGACATTTCGCGATGAGTTTGACTCTCTGTCGTCCTTGCCCCGATCGCTGTCCATGAGATGAGATCGGCAAGATATTGTGGCACAATCGGATCGAGCAACTCAGTTGCGCTGGGCAAGCCTAATTTAGCAACATCAAGCAACAATTCCCGCGCCATACGTATTCCGTAGTTAATATCAAACGTACCGTTAAGGTGCGGATCGTTGATTAACCCCTTCCATCCAACTGTAGTACGTGGTTTCTCGAAATAAACACGCATCACAATTTCGAGGGCATCACTGACTTCATCACGGAATTTTGCTAATCTTTCGGCATACTCCCGTGCGGCTTTAACATCATGAATTGAGCAAGGACCAACCACTACTAGTAAACGGCGATCGCTGCCATTCAAAATATTCCGAATTCTAGCTCTGGCACTTGCTACTACTTTGGCGATCGCTGGAGTAATAGGCAATTCCGCTTTTACTTCTATAGGCGCTGTCAGTGGACAAGTTTCTACTACATGTAGATCGTTAGTCTTGAGTTGATCTATTGTTTTATCTAACTTAGATATATCTTGATCGACTGTATTTGAGAGTTGAGATGGTGACAAGCTGTTTGACTCCATATAAATTGCTACTTATACTTTAGCCTCACAACGAGTGTAACGTATCCCACAAGTGGTCTTTTGTTACAAAACCCAAAAAGTAAAGGCAACACTTCACACCGTTTTTACTGACAGCAATTACCGATCAAACGAACCACAAGAAAGATTTTAAAAGCGTTGCGAGGCAACGCTTTTAAAATCTTTCTTAGCTTGTTTTTGGGCGCAAAGCGTTGTAAGACATAAAACCCAAACACATAAAGGCGACGCGAAGTGCCGCCTTTATGTGTTTGGGTTTTGATTTGTCTAGCTATCTCTTGCATTGCTATATAATTACAAAAAACTTTTCAAGGAGCATACAGCGATGAAATTACCGTTGTATATAGTTCTGTTTTTGTTTGGTATAGCGATCGCCCAAAGCATCTACTTCTATCCATTAATGCCAGATATCGTCGGCTCTCATTTCAATGCCGCAGGAAAAGTCAATGGAACTTCTTCTAAACTTGGCTACTTTATCGCCTATTTTGTCTCACTGGCTTTCACCAGTTCTTTTTCCTTAGTCCTGCCTTTACTTATCAAATCTTTACCAACTTCTGTAATTAACTTGCCGCATCGTGAATATTGGCTCTCAGGCGATCAGCGCGAAGCATCTTTACAATTTTTAAATGTGCATTTCTCTTGGCTTGGCGTTGCTACCATGTTGCTAATGGTTGTAGTTTTTCACATCACATTTCTGACCAATCTGAACCCGAACATGGAACTCAATTCGCTACTATTTTGGTTTTTACTAGGGGCTTTTCTCCTGTTTACAATCTGGTGGACTGTCTTACTAGTCCGTCGTTTTCCTAAACCTTTATAAGGATTTTTTTTAGCTAAGAGCGGGTCTATTCACCACATTTCTAGAACTATTTTAGGTTGTGCTACTAAACACCAAAACTCTCAGATAGTTTGTCTATCATTATAACAATTGCCGATCAAACTAACCACAAGATGAACTGTAAAAGCGTTGCTAAGCAACGCTTTTACAGTTCATCTTGGTTTGGGTTTGATAGGTAATTGCTATAAGGATAGTCTTTCTGTTGCTTGTAACAGAAAGACTATCCACTACTCTGAAGAGCGCCTCAAAAAACTGTTATGACTTCTGAGAAACCAAAATTACATAAAGCTCCTCTTGCATATTATGTTGTAGAGACTAATCCCAACAAATTAGTTCTTCAACCAGCCCATTCTCGTAGTAAAGCTATCCGCGATGGTTGGTGGGATTTAGTCATATTCCAAATCTTTGCTACGGGAATTATAGCTTCATTAGTTGTCTTTTTAGTGATTATCACATTAGTACCATTGAATAAAGTTGCGCCAAACCTAAAAAATAATTTGATGCCCAAGGCAATTCTATTATTTTCATTGCTAGGGTTAGCGGGAAGTGCAGCTTTAGCGACTCTATTGCTTGGTATAGTGGATATAAAACCTTTGTTTTCGATCCCATTCAAAAACAGTTAGTAATTTATACTGTTAACTTATTTGGAAAAAGGTTGTCAGAAAGATTGACTTTGAAAAAATTAAAGAGGCTCGGTTGGTTGAGATAGAAAGCTTTGATGACATTTCTATCAGGGTGTTATTAGTTATAGATAATTCAACCAATTCAGGTGCTTCTCGATAAGAGTAAATAATATTAAGTCAATTCTCCTCAGAAGACAAATCTAGAAATATAGACAATTTAATCGCACTGAAACATCACAAAGAGCTTTTGCTCTATGTAAAAAGATCCCTAGATATATCAACAGATGAATTAGAAAAAGAACTAAGTAACTTCTTGATTCCCACCAACGAGCAGCTTGAGAAAGAAAGAGAAGAATCATTGGCAGAGGCAAAAGAACAGATAAGGGAACTTACAAAAACAATATTTTCTCGCTGTCAAACAAAACAGGAATATCTTGAAATATTGCGGTAGAAAACCCTCGAAACTCTGAAGATCCCCATGTATGGGAGCAATTGGCTCTCCAGGTAGCCTTACAAAAAAATCCGCAAATCCACTAAGTCAGTCACGCCTACCGTAGAGCAGAAACCCTGTATCGAGATCGAGGCGATCTGGCAAAAGCAGACGATATAGCTCTAATTCTCAAACGCATAGGTCAACAAAAACAAAGCTCAGTAACTTTGGGATAAAATGGGGAAAATCATGTATATCTCAGTAGATATCAAAACCTATGCCCCGTTATACAGGAATCTCCAGCGAAGCCTTTCGACATCCCCTCGATCGCCAAGCCGAACAAGCCCTCCGCAGCGTCCCTGGATTTGACCTTGTGGCGGGGAAATTTGTCGAGTTTATGTATGAACGTCCGCAGACGATTTACCATATCGGCAATAGCATTCAAGTTAGTCATCGCCAATACGCCACAATCCATCGCATTTTTAGAGAATGCATCGCAGATTTAGATGTGCAGCCCGAACCAACTCTATTTGTCTCCCAAAATCCTGTAGCAAATAGCTACGCTTTAGGCAAAGATCACCCATACATTGTAATTAATTCAGGATTGTTAGATCTCCTAACTGAAGATGAAATTCGTGCTGTGCTTGCCCATGAGCTTGGGCATATCAAATGCGGTCATACTACTCTGATCCAAATGGCGATGTGGGTCATGAGCATTGTCTCGACATTGAGCGAAATGACTTTTGGGTTGGGAGGTTTAGTTAGCAGTGGCTTAATTTATGCCTTTTTTGAATGGCGACGCAAAGCAGAACTATCCAGCGATCGCGCCGCACTATTAGTCACTGATGAACTAAATACAGTTCTTTCGACAATGATGAAGTTGTCGGGTGGAAGTTCGACTTTTGCCCATGAATTGAGCTTGCCAGAATTTATTCGTCAGTCAGATGCATATCAAGAACTGGATAAAGATAATCTCAATCAAATCTATAAATTTATGCTGTATAACGGGTTTGGGGCTGGCTCCATGCTCAGTCATCCATTTCCAGTAGAGCGAGTTCACTATATTCGGGAATGGGCTGATGCGGAAGAATATCGCAATATTAAATCTGGCAATTATAA
>CAIJEA010000224.1 GCA_903819605.1 uncultured cyanobacterium
AATGTCAGCCAAATAATTTGTCGTGGCGATCCGAGGCGCTCAACTAGATCGACAAAAAACAATCAAAAAAAGATTCTCAATCTAGAAAAGATTTTAAAACAAGATAAGCAAATACAAGCAACGACAGGGCTAAACCTTCAAGCATTCGAGGCACTGTTACCAAGCTTTGAAGAAGCGTATCAGCAAATGCTCATGAATAAGCATACGATGGCGAACATTAGGAGGCGGTAGAAAAGCAACATTGAAAAGCAGTGCAGACAAATTATTTTTCATCCAGTTGTATTGCAAATGCTATCCCACCTTTTTGATTGCACTTGGGAAGTCAGCAAACGGGCTGAAACACAAAAAGGTTTTGTGGTTGAATCAAAGCGTTGGGTAGTGGAGAGAACCTTCGCTTGGATATGCAAATATCGCAGACTCAGCAAGGACTATGAATTTTATGGGAATACCTCAGAGTCGTTTATTTACCTAGCCTTGACCCGCAAAATGCTTAGAAATCTCACTGCTGTCAATTCTTAAATGCTTTCTAAAATGAACTTTTTAGATGCAATGTAAGTCTTAAAAACTGTAAATTCCTGATAGGGATGATTATGAGAGTCTCAACCATAGTATTGCTATGTGTCACAGCGGTCGGTGCGATCGCCTTTAATCCAAAAGCTGCTTCAGCAGATATAGACTTTAGCACTGGTAGTCAAGGAACAAGTATTCGTATAGGAGATCCAGCACCTGTCTACCAACCAGTAGTCGTCGAGCATCGCAACGCAGAATCGCGATATAGAGAGGAAGAATACATCAGAGAAGAGCATCGCCTTGCTGAAAATCGCGAACGAGAGCGTTTTGCCGACCAAAGACAGCGCGAACAGCGTACTAATGAGCGTTTTGCTGACCAGAGACAGCGCGAAAATCGTGAACGCGAACGTTTTGCCGACCAAAGACAGCGTGAACAGCGTACTAATGAGCGTTTTGCCGACCAAAGACAGCTCGAACACCGCACTGATGAACGGCGCGCTACGCAGACATCAAGCCATGTTTACAACTCCAATAATAATCAGCAGAATAATAATTCTTCTAATAACACTAGACGCTACAACCGCTAAGACATTTAGCCATCAAAAGTGTTTTACGTGATATTTATGAAAATCAGCCAATTCTTTGCTGCTTTTATCTAAATCAAAGATCATTTTTCTCTTATAAAAAAGCACCTTAGCTAATCGGTTAAGGTGCTTTTTTATGTTAAACTAATTCTTGATTGCCATCGCGTATTATCCTCAACATCACAAAAAAATAAGATTAGCGATCGTATAGCATATCTTGATAAAACGCGGATCTCTAAATCAACCAATTCTCATCCTTATTTCTGGCTCTCCAGAATTTTCTTCGCATTTAAAAGCTCTTGATGTTGCTCTTTACTGAGCGTAGGATACTTGAGATTCAGTTCCTTTAACTGCGTGTAAATGATACCCGCCACAACCAGACGAGTAAACCATTTGCGATCGGCAGGGATAATGTACCAAGGAGCATATTCTGTACTGGTGTGGTTGAACATATCCTCATAGACACTCATATAGTCATCCCAAAAGCTGCGCTCTTTCGCATCATTTACAGAGAACTTCCAATTCTTTTCAGGGCGATTAATCCGTTCTAGAAAACGTTCTTTCTGCTCCTCTTTGGATACATTCAGGAAAAATTTGAGAACGATCGTTCCGTTATTAACCAGATGCTTCTCATAATTGTTGATTTCTTCAAAGCGACGCTTCCAAATATTATTATCGATCGCGCTAACAGGGAGCGATCGCTGCTCTAGGATTTCTGGATGCACTCTTGTTACTAAGATTTCTTCATAATAAGATCGATTAAAAATTCCAATTCCTCCTCTTTCGGGTAAAACCTTAGAACATCGCCACAAATAGTCATGATTTAACTCTTCTGTAGATGGAGCTTTAAAACTATGCACCTGACATCCTTGAGGATTGATGCCCGACATCACATGTTTAATCGTGCTATCTTTACCAGCCGCATCCATAGCCTGAAAGATAATTAGCACCGCATGGGTACTTTGAGCATAGAGAACATCCTGATATTTTGCTAACGCCTCAATACCTTCCTGTAATTGACCTTTAGCGTTCGACTTTTTGAGGCGATCGGCTTTGTAGGCAGGGTCATAGTCTTTGGCAAGAGAAATTTTTCGTTCTGGTGGCACAATAAATGGACGAATCAAATCATCAAGTTTTTTGATTGGGAATAAATTATTAGATTGACGATCTGTCATGTTTTTTTGCCAAAATTTACAATTCTATTTGTCCTACTCCCTTCCCACCCAAAAAATAGGCATTGAAAAGTGAACAATTAGGCGTGCGCGGCTTCGCC